>VGOE01000074.1 GCA_016876035.1 Chloroflexota bacterium | reverse complement strand
ACCCCTCCTTGATGGAGGAATGTAACCATTGGAGTTCACTTTTCAACCGTAAACGGTTCACTTTTGAAGCATAAACAGTTCACTTTTCAGTCGTAACTAACATTTGAGTTCGGGGGCTTGACAAGTTGACAGAGATGTGCTATGTTTAGAGTGCCATCGACCGTAAGGCGGTGAGCTTTCGGTACCTGGACAAGTTTGATTCGCTTGGATCGGCAACGACCGAGACGGACGCAAAAGCTAAGTAGAGTACCAGGGAATTGATACCCTCTCGGCGATGCTGAGAGGGCATCTTTATTTTTGGGCTGGTGCTCATGATGCATAGTATAGGCTTTATTGGCGCAGGTACTGTAGGGACGGCCTTAGCAGTAAGGCTGGGGGAGAAAGGCTACCCGGTGACAGCCGTGGCCAGTCGCACCCCTGCTTCAGCCGAAAGGTTGGCTAGCATGGTCAAGGGCTGCCAAGTCCATCACAGTGGTCAGGCTGTAGCCAATGTGGCCGAGATGGTCTTTATTACTACCCCCGATGGCGCTATTCCCCAGGTAGCCGCTCAGGTACAGTGGCATCCGGGACAGAGCGTCGTTCACTGTAGTGGGGCAGATTCCTTAGACGTCCTCGAACCTGCCACAAAGGCTGGAGCCCAAACCGGTGCCTTTCACCCCCTACAGACCCTGGCCAGTATAGCCTACGCCATAGAGGATATTCCCGGCTCCACCTTCGCTCTGGAAGCAGAAGAGCCACTGCTAAGCGATCTTAAAGAAATGGCTCACGCCCTCCAAGGGAGGTGGATAGAGCTCCGGCCTGGCGATAAGGTCCTTTATCACGCCGCAGCAGTAATGGCCTGCAACTATATGGTGACACTTGTGAAACTGGCTACTGATCTGTGGCAGACCTTTGGGGTCCCCCCCTCGGAAGCCACCCAGGCCTTGCTCCCCTTGCTGAGAGGCACAGTTAACAACATAGGTAATGTCGGATTGCCCAACTGCCTCACTGGACCGATTGCCCGGGGAGACCTGGGAACAATACAAAAGCATCTAAGATCCCTGGAGGCAAGAGCTCCAGGATTGGCCGCTACCTATCTTGAGTTGGGGCGGCAGACAGTGCCTATCGCTTTAGCTAAGGGGAGAATTGACGAACAGAGAGCAAAGGAGCTGCACCAGCTTCTGAACCCAAAGTGATATGGAGGTGAGTCAAAGTCATGAGGACAATGCTGCGCAGCAAGATCCATCGAGCCAGGGTTACCGGAGGGAACATCGATTATGAAGGTAGCATCACCATTGACAAACGTCTGATGGAAGCCGCCGACATGCTACCCTATGAGCTGGTTCACGTGTTGAACATCAACAATGGTGCTCGGTTCCAGACTTATGCTATCGAGGGCGAGGCAGGTTCTGGAGACATTGTTCTCAATGGCGCCGCGGCTCGGCTGGTCTCCAAGGGTGACGTTGTGATAATCCTCACTTACAGCACTGTTAGCGAGGATGAGGCGCGCCGCGTCAACCCCAAGCTGGTCTATGTCGATGCCAATAATCACATTGTTGACCAGAAGACGGGGCATGAGTGGATCGACGACGTGGTTGAATCGCTGCACGCCCGGTGAGGAAAGGTCGGTAGGGGAAGAGACACCCTCATTGTATTTCACGACCTCTGCCCTGGCGGACTGTCCAGGATAGGAAGTGCCTAAGACTTCGATCTGGAAAACTTGACCTATTATCAGGCGTTGGGGAGGCGAGATGAGAGTTACTATAAGCCAAATCAAGGAGATGAAACAAAAGGGCGAGAAGATACCCATGCTCACCGCCTATGACTATGCTACGGCCAGGCTTATTGATGAAACCGGCGTACCCCTTGTTCTGGTAGGGGATAGCCTGGGAATGGTGGTATTGGGCTATGACTCGACCATTCCGGTGACGATGGAAGAGATGCTCCACCACACCAGGGCAGTGGTTAGAGGCGCAAAGCAAGCCCTGGTTATTGGCGACATGCCTTTTATGACCTATCATACTAGCATTAGCGATGCAATTTACAACGCTGGACGCTTTCTGAAAGAGGGCGGGGCGCAGGCGGTTAAGCTGGAGGGCGGTCAGTCCATGGCTGAGGTGGTGCACCATGTGGTGCAATGCGGCATCCCGGTTCAGGGGCACATCGGCCTTACTCCCCAGTCCATACACCAGCTTGGCGGCTTCAAGGTCCAGGGCAGGTCCCCAGAAGCTGCTGTCCGTCTGGTAAAGGATGCCCTCGCTTTGGAAGAAGCCGGGGCCTTTTCTATCGTCCTGGAATGTATACCAACTCCTTTGGCCAGGATAATCACGCAGAAAGTTAAGGTTCCCACCATTGGCATCGGAGCCGGACCGTATTGCGATGGGCAGGTGCAGGTCATCAGCGACCTTCTAGGCCTTTATACTGACTTTGTTCCCAAGCATGCCAAGCAGTATGCCAGGCTCTTCGACACCATCAAGAAGGCTACCGGCGATTTCATTGCTGAGGTGCAACAGGGCACCTTCCCCACCGAAAAACAGGGCTTTGCCATGGACGAAAGCATTCTGGAGGGGCTGGAGCAGGAGATATAGACATGGCCATGAAACTCCCTGCTCCCAGAAAAAGGGGAGAGGTCTCTCTTGAAGAGACCCTGGTGAGAAGACGATCCATACGAAGCTTCACTCCCAAGGATCTGACCTGGGAGCAGATCTCTCAGTTGTTGTGGGCGGCTCAAGGCATAGTGAAAGATGTGTTTCGCACCGCCCCTTCTGCGGGAGCCACTTACCCCCTGGAGGTCTACTTGGTCACTAGCAAAGGCGTCTATCACTACAGAGCGGAGTCACACGAGTTGGAGACAATCCAGGAAGGCGATGTCCGTGGTCAGCTTTGTCGAGCCTGCTTGAGCCAGGAGTGGCTAGAACAGGCGCCCGTCAGTATTGTCCTCACTGCCCTCTACCACAGGACAAGCGGGGGCTATGGTTCGCGAGGGACTCGCTATGTACATATAGAGGTAGGGCACGTAGCTCAGAATGTTCATCTCCAGGCTGTGGCCTTGGGACTGGGATCTGTGCCGGTTGGCGCATTTCGAGACGAGCAAGTGCAAAAGGTCCTTTCTCTGCCCGAAGGCCATCAGGTGCTTTATATAATACCAGTGGGATATCCAGCAGAATGAGAGTCCTCCCCACTATTGCTGAATTCAAACAGGTCAGGCAGGAGGAGGTGACCTCTGTGGGTTTTGTGCCCACTATGGGTTATCTCCATGAAGGTCACCTTGTCCTGGCGCGGCGAGCCAAAGCGGAGAACGATATCGCGGCCGTCAGCATCTTCGTCAACCCAGCGCAGTTTGGCCCCACAGAGGACTTTGCTCGGTATCCTCGTGATCCCGATCGCGATCTCGCTCTTCTGGAGAAGGAAGGGGTGGACTGGGTTTTCATGCCCTCTGTTGAGGATATGTATCCTCAGGGCTCCAGCACTTGGGTGGATGTGGAGAAGGTGACAGATAGGCTTGAAGGGGCCATTCGGCCGGGGCATTTCAGGGGAGTGGCCACCGTGGTAGCCAAGCTATTCAATATCGTGCAGCCGACCCGGGCCTATTTTGGGCAGAAAGATGCTCAGCAGGTAGTGGTCATCAAGAGGATGGTGGCTGACCTGAACATGAACCTGGAAATTGTGGTGGTGCCCACCGTGCGCGAGCCGGATGGCCTGGCCATGAGCAGCCGCAATGTATACCTCAACCCCCAGGAACGGCAGGCAGCGCTGGTGCTGTGGAAATCGCTCAACCTGGCGCAACAGCTCTGGCTGGAGGGCGAAAGAAGGGCTGAGAGGATACGGCAACAGATGACCAACCTCATCCAGAAGGAGCCCTTGGCCAAGATCGAGTATGTCAGCATAGCCCACCCGGAAACCCTGGAAGAGCTAACCGAGATAGACCAGCCGGCTCTGGTTTCCCTAGCAGTGCGCATAGGAAAGACCAGGCTGATTGACAATATAACCTTAGAGAGTCAGCCACGCTGATCCATTCACATACCATACTATGGCCGTTTGCGAATTGTGTGGCCAGGGATGTATCATACTTCGTGGAGAAGCAATCAATGGAGTCCGCCAGAATTATCTGCCAATGCGCAAGATTCGTTTCACTTATGTGAACAGTCGGGATACGTCGCTGGAGCTCGCAACCAGATCACCCTTACCGATGAGAAGCCTCGCCTTATCGCCAGATATTCTGAGCAGGTGATTAGGAATCCTGGCGACCACATCATGATAAGAGCTATGACATTTCTGCGGAATTAGACTATAAGGAGGTAATGACTGATGACTTCTGATCCTTCCACGGGCAACGCTACCGTGATCAAGAGCGACTGCATACTGTGTGTTTCGGGATGTGGCATAGACGCCTACGTGAAGGACGGTAAGCTGGTCAAGGTGAAGGGCATGGCGGAACACCCCTTAAACAAGGGGCGTCTGTGTCCCAGGGGGGATAATCTGGTCGAGTATGCCAACGCCCCGGATCGCCTCAAGTACCCCATGAAGAAGGAGAATGGTGAGTGGAAGCGGATTTCCTGGGACGAGGCACTCGACACTATAGCCAACAAGCTGACCAAGATAAAGAAAGAGTACGGCGCTCACTCCCTGGCTATCTTCGGTGGCTCCATGGCGGTGGAGAACATTGAGCTGGCTGCTTTCACCCAACGCTTCAAGGGAGCTTTTGGCACTCCTAACCTCTTTTCTGTGGAAAGCTTTTGCTTCCGCATCCGTGTTGTTGCTCATTTGCTGACCTTTGGCAGATTCACCAGCGAGGATCCGTTGCTGTCCAAGTGCATATTGCTTTGGGGAAACAACCCGGATGAATCGCGGTGGATGTGGGCTGATCACATGCACGAGGCAGTGGAAAAAGGGGAGCTGAAGCTGATCGTCATCGACCCCAGGCGTACCCCGCTGGCCAAGAAGGGACTTCATCTCCAGATCAGGCCGGGGACTGATGCTGCCCTGGGCCTGGCCATGTTGAACGTCATCTTCTCAGAGGGCCTTTACGATCAGAAGTCTCTGGAGGAGTGGGCTATCGGCCTGAAGGAGCTGAAAGAACACGTCAAGCAATACACTCCTGAGAAGGCTGAAGAGATTACCTGGGTTCCGGCGGCCGACATCAGAAAAGCCGCCCGCATATTTGCTACTGCCAAGCCAGCGTGCATCGTCCCTGGCACCTGCTCGCTGGCTCAAAATGGAAATGCCTTGCAGAATGAACGCCTTGTGTGCATTTTGCAGGCGGTCACTGGAAACCTTGACGTGCCCGGTGGCTGGGCGATGACCCCGCTGCCACGCCTCAGCGACTTGAGGGTACCGGTAAAGGAGGAGCCGATAGGAGCTGCCGAGTACCCTGTGTTTTACCAGACCTGGGGAAAAGTGGTTCCCTACGGCCAGGCGATGCTCTTCCCCGATGCGATACTGACTGAGAGGCCTTATCCTATAAGAGCGATGATAGTGGTAGGAGGTAACCCGGCCCTCACCATCCCCGATTCAAACAAGGTTAGGAAGGCGCTGGAGAAGCTGGACTTGCTGGTAGTTCTCAATCCTTTCATGACCGAGACCGCTGAGATGGCCCACATCGTCCTCCCGGCCTGTACCTTCCTGGAGAAGATGGGGCTGGGAATGGTTTATGCCATAAACGCTGGTCTGCCCTATTTGTTGCTGCGCAAGCAGGTAATTGAACCACCGGGTGAGGCCTGGGCCGACTGGAAATTCTGGACCGAACTGGCTCGCAGACTGGGGTTAGGCCAGTATTTCCCCTGGGACACGGATGAGGAAGTGGTCGCCCATCTGCTGGAGCCCACTGGCATTACTCTGCAACAGCTCAAAGAGAATCCTTGCGGCGTCTATTTCGACAAGAGGCATTACAACGCCCGGGAAACCTTCGGCTTCAGAACGCCATCGAAGAAGATTGAGCTTTACTCCAAGGCGCTGGAGGAGATGGGCTTCGATCCAATGCCAACTCACCGGGAGCCTGACGAGAGCCTAATTCGTGCTCCAGAGCTGGCGAAGGAGTATCCCTTGATTCTGATTACCGGAGCCAGGATGCGCGAGTATACCCATTCCCAGCTACGCAGTATGACTCAGATGCGGCGCAGAGCACCGGAACCTTTGGCTCAGATTCACCCTACCACAGCTAGAAAATACGACATCGTCAATGACGAAATGATTGTGATAGAAACCAGGAGGGGTAGCATAAAGCTGAAGGCCAAAGTCACCGAGGACATCGCGCCTCAAGTGGTCAGCATTCCCCACGGCTGGGCCCAGGCCAATGTCAATGTCCTCACCGACATAACAGCCCGTGATCCGGTGTCAGGTTACCCAACGCTCAAGGGACTCTTGTGTCGCATAAAGAAGGCACCGGCCTAGCAGAAGTGATATGTAAGTGGCGGATTTGCGTGCGTCGTCATTGCGAGCGTGGCAATCCCAGGGCGGTGGGGCATCATTCTACCAAATTGCTTCGCTGCGCTCGAATTACAGAAAAACCTGTACTCACCAAGTCACGCGCTATTTTCGGAGTGACGACATTAATAAATAACCCTTATAAGCACTCGCTGTTTTGTAGGAGAGCATAGAGTCCCAGGATGATGATCGCAGACAACGTAAAGGAAGCCGTATTTATCATTAGGCAGAACCGCTTTGCCTGTCTGGTGAAATTATCGCGCGGCAAAGAGGTGGTTTACCTCCCCAACTCTGGAAGGCTGGATAGCGTGCTCTTTCCCGGGCAGAGGGTGTTTCTGGTCGAGAAGCCGTCCCCCTTCCGTACCACCAGGTACGACTTGGTGGCGGCCAAGGCAAATGGGACGGTTGTTTCCGTGGACTCCCGCGTTCCTGGTGAGCTGGTTCATCAGGCTTTAAGTCAGCGGGCTTTACCGCCCTTTGCCCACTATTCCTCCATCCGGCGCGAGGTGCCTCGGGGCAGGAGCCGGCTCGACTTTATGCTCACTGGGCCCAGGTCCCAGTGTTTCCTGGAGGTGAAGTCGGTTACCCTGGTCACCGGAGGCAAAGCTCTCTTTCCTGATGCGCCCACCCTGCGGGGCACGAGGCACTTCAAGAGCTTGACTTGGGCCAGAAGGGAAGGCTACGCTGCGGCGGTGGTTTTCGTGATTCAGCGGGAGGACGTCGAGGTTTTCTCGCCCAACGATGCTGTTGATCCTGACTTTGGAACTGCGCTTCGGGATGCCAATCGTCACGGGGTTGAGGTCTACGCCTATCGTTGTAGGGTAACCCCGAAGGAAATCGAGCTGGCTGACCCGGTTGCTATTGATCTTTGAGAGGTGGCCGCGATGCAGAAGGACAATGCCCCCATAGTGTTGAGGCCCATCGGATATGTGAACAATAGCATCGATGCGTCGATGGAAAAAGGATGGGAGGAGATAGTCTCGGAGCTTGTCCTTGACCCTGACCTGGAAGAGGCCACAGAAGGCCTGGAGAAGTTTTCCCACATCATCGTCGTCTTCTGGATGCACCAGGTGCCCCGGGAGAAGGGCGTCCCCACCAAGGTCCACCCCCGGAGAAGAGCAGACCTGCCTCTGGTCGGCCTGTTCGCCACACGCGCCCCCACCCGACCCAACCCGCTGGGGATAAGCGTGGTCAGGTTGCTGGAGCGTCGCCGCAATGTGCTGAAGGTGAAGGGGCTGGATGCTCTCAACGGCACCCCGATCCTAGACATCAAGTCCTATTTCCCCATAGATGAGTCCGGTGTTACCGTTCCTCAGTGGGCAAGAAGGCTGTGACCGGGACGCTGCTAGATGTTTATCGTCGCCTTCTCGACTGCTACGGCCCACAGCACTGGTGGCCGGCTGATAGCCCCTTCGAGGTGATGATTGGGGCTATCCTCACCCAGTCGGCAGCCTGGGGCAATGTGGAGAAGGCTATCAACAATCTGAAGGCCAGAGACGCGCTCTCCATCGACGCTTTGCGTCGGCTGCCAACGGAGGAACTGGCCCGGCTTGTCTACCCCTCGGGCTACTATAACGCCAAGGCAGCGAAAATCAAGGCCTTGGTGCAATGGCTTGTGGAACGCTATGAGGGCGACTTAGACAAGCTGTTTGCCCTGGACGTTCCTGTGCTGCGGAGAGAGCTTCTCTCCGTCACAGGCGTGGGCGAGGAGACAGCGGACTCCATCATCCTCTACGCTGCTGGCAAGCCTGTTTTCGTCATCGATGCCTATACCCGCCGCATCCTGCGCCGCCTTGGCCTTGCGCCCCCGACGGATACCTATGCCGCTTTTCAAACCCTCTTTATGCAGCACCTTCCTCACGATGAAACACTGTTCAATGAGTACCACGCCCTTCTGGTTCGCCACGGCAAGGACGCCTGCAAGAAGACGCCATACTGCCAGCACTGCTGCCTGAATTCACTCTGCTCCAGTCCTCAGAAGTCAAACAGATCACCCTAAAGGTGAACTGATCTCTATCCGCCAATCTGGGGTCTTTGCGTCAAAGCTTTTTCCAGTAGTGTGGTGTTCCTAGAGACACTGACTATTAGGGGCATCAGTCCATGAAAGTTGGTCGGTTGCTGAGTCGCACCCTGACAAGGAGCTTGCCGCATAGGCCTATCACGGACCACAGCCTCAGCTACATTTCAATCACAGGAGCTCTGCTATTGGCGTTCTTGTGATCGGAGGTGTGTTTATCGCGATAGAGACTCGCACCAAGAGGTCAGATCTGCCACGGTTCTCTTATCCAATCGCTCGATCACGGCAGTCAGCAAATCCACTGCACGATCGAAATCCTCCCTGCGCACGATAGCATTGTGGCAATGGATATGACGCGTAGGGACACCTAGAACCACAGTGGGGACACCGCTCTTGTGCAGGTGAATTGGGCCACCATCGGTTGCCCCACCCTCCATGGCCGAAATCTGAAGGGGAATATTGCAGTTCTTCGCCGTATCGATTACCAGGTCACGGAGCTGGAGGTTGGGGATCATACGTGCGTCGTAGGCAAGCAGCACTGGACCGCCACCGAGCTTGATGGGCGCCTCCTCGGGATTGATTCCAGGCACATCTCCGGCGATGTCCACTTCGGAAATGATCGCCACATCAGGGTTAATCAACTCAACGCTGGTAGTCGCTCCTCTTGCCCCGACCTCCTCTTGAGCTGTGGCCACACAGAAAAGCGTGTTAGGGTGATCTGTGCCACTCAGCCTTTGCATGACTGCTATCAATAGCGCGCAGCCCACGCGATCATCAAACGCCTTGGACAGATATGCTTTAGAACCAGCCATGATAGTGAACTCGCTGAGGGGCACTATGGGGTCGCCAATGCGCACCCCGGCTTCTTCGACCTCTTGTTGTGAGGTAGCGCCAATGTCGATATACATGTGTTTCTTTTCCATGACTTTCTTGCGCTCTTCGTCCGATTGAAGATGAGGAGGTTTGGCACCCATCACACCGATTACGTCGCCCTTGCTGGTCTTGATTAGCACTCGCTGGGCGAGCAAAACTTGATCCCACCAGCCTCCGAGGGAACTGAACTTGATGAAGCCTTCCTTGGTAATATACTTCACCATAAACCCGATCTCGTCCATGTGAGCCGCAACCACTACCCTTGGCTGGTCTGCCACTCCACGTTTCTTGCAAATCAAGCTGCCAATTTTATCTTGGGTGATCTCCCCCATCGATTGAAAGTGACCACGAATAAGATCACGTACCTCTTTCTCATACCCGGCTACACCTTTCGCTTCGGATAACTCACGCAGCAGTTTCTCGATTTCGTCCATGATCATGCCTCCTCATCAAATATTCATAACCTAGTCTCTTTTCATCTATGTAGTCAAGGCTCTCTTGCCACAGCTTGACCCACCAGCGGCAAATGCACGGCTGGTAACAAGCCTCTAGCTCATGTACGGCAAACAGCAATGGAGCGGCGATCTGGCTTGCCATGGCTGTTCATTACTGCTATCTCTTCACTTCACCCAAGGTTAGGATTATAACTCATAAATAATGGATGTAGGGTTGTCACTCCAGTCTCTCCGCAAGGCGCTTGCCGGTATCTGCTCGTTCCCAGAGGAGAGGCTGTGTTTCTTCAGCGGTCACAAAACCACCCTACCTTGGAGCAAGGTGGGCTGAACATGAATCCACAGCGACAACTCGAAGTTACGATGGGAGCCATAGAAACGAGGGAAAACTACCAGAGCCGAGCGCGATCCGGGGCATGATCCTGGCGCTGAAAAGACCCATTTACTCCGCGAACGAAAAGTCCGACTTATGCTGAATACCTACAAACAGCCTGTATGTGGTTAGTGTCAAGCCATGCATTAGTGGTGCAGGGCCTCTGGAAAGATTTGATGGTAGACTTGCCCAAGTAATTTCTGTTCTCCAAAGACAAGGGTACGAACCCACGAACTACAGAGGCTGGATTTCAGTATCCCACGAAAAACAATGCAGCATCCAGCCTTTACGGCGCCACTACGCTACGGTACGCCGTTTGAATAGGCCAACACCGGAGCGGTCAAGCAACTTGTAACCCACAACGGTTGAGAAGCCTGACCGAGCCACTCTTCTTGCTGCACAACCCTTTATTTCTTTGCGCCCTTCTTCTCTTCCTTCCCTTCTTTCTTCTTTGGTGCTTCCTTCTTGGCATGTGCTGCGCAGGTCTTACACATAACACACCTCCACCATCATTTAGTTTGTATTATACCACATGGTGGCAAGCCTATCCCTCAATTCATGCAGTCCCCCATGGCACCACCCCCTAAAAGACATTTGACAGTCAGAGGAGGAGGCCATTAT
>VGOE01000073.1 GCA_016876035.1 Chloroflexota bacterium | reverse complement strand
TTACAGCTGGTACATATTATTACTCGGACCAGGCTCCGGGCGAAGCTGGGATAATATGGCTTCAAGCAGCGGAACAAAGCGTTGTCGGGACACTGTAAGGTAACAGAACAGGCGAATGTGACCCGGTCTCGCGAAACCGGAAATCGTGTAAGTTCAGGCCTTCAATGTAGCAACAAGCTTCCTGCCCAATCGCTCAAGCCGCCCTTCGATATTCTTATCCCGTGATACCTGCTTCGGTGTCTTTGCCAAAGCTGTGACACTGCCCACCCATCGCATGTTGCACAGGTTGGAATATGTCTTCAGGTTATCAATCGCTTTCCCTATGCCGCCTTCAGCAACCGCTACGCCGACTACCGGCTTTAGCTCCAGCTTCGGCCAGATGGGACAGGTTCTGTCCATGAAGTTCTTGAGCATACCGGAAAGTAGTTCAAAGTAGACCGGCGTGCCAAGAGCTATGCCATCGGCCTCCAGCAGCTTAGGGTATATCTGCTGCATATCATCTTGGATTCTGGCAGACCCCCTTTCGATGCTCGCCTCCTGCCTCACAGCTCAAGCACCCGTCACACCAGCTTATGTTCTTCTCCCTCAGCAAGATCAACTCAGTCTCTGCTTTGGCTTTGGCGGCTCCCCCCAATAGCTTTCTCAGCATCCATTCTGTATTGCCCTTTCTGGGAGAACCACAAATACCGACCACCTTCATGCCTTCACCCCTCCGATTCCTGTAATCACCTGTGATAAAACTACAGAACGGCCTTCTCACTTATCTTACCACAGGAAGATGTTCCTCCATCTAGCGTGACGGGATCGCGGGATCAAACAATCTGGACTTTTGTTACTCGAGCAAGGGCTCCTTAAACACTTTGACGGCGGAGTGCGAGCAGGGTCTTATTGTAACCCTCGGCTACCTTTCGCAAGTGGAACCCCGTGACAGACAGACCTACCGACAAAGGGAAGTGCCGCGGATATCTCAGAAGGGTCGAAATGAGGAGCCTCCAGTAATACCATCTCCCTTTGTCGATGATACCTAAGGACCAAAGAGATTTCACAAATCCATGAATATGATAGAATCGCAACTGTGATATCCCAACTGTCTTTCGGGGTCTGTATCCCTTCAGGAAGGTAACGACCCGCTCATAATAATGCCGCGGCGAGTAGATGGTATCCAAAACATGCTTATAGCCACCGATGAGCGTTTCGTACTTCATCTTGGGAATGAAGTTAATGGAAAAGTCCGTATTGTCCCCGGACGTATCCTTTAGCAAGCGGTCTTCCTTCTTGAGACGCTGGTAAAGTCTCGTCCCACGGGGAGCATTGAGCAAGCCGACCATGGCCGTAACAATGCCAGTCTTTTGAATAAAGTCTATCTGGCTAGCGAAGATGGAGATCGGGTCACTATCAAAGCCGAGGATAAAACCTCCCTGTACCTCAAACCCGTGGTTCTGAATCCTCTTCACTGAAGCAGCCAGGTCGCGCTTTCTATTTTGCAGTTTGTTACACTCGGCCAGACTGTCTTCGTTTGGAGTCTCAATGCCAACAAAGACCCGGTTAAACCCAGCCTTATTCATTAGTTCCATCAGTTCGTCGTCATCGGAAAGATCTATGGATGCTTCGGTGGAGAACCTGAAGGGGTACTTTTTGTCTTTTGACCATTCGATTATCGCTGGCAAAATCTCGGCCCTTAATTTCTTTCTATTGCCGATGAAATTGTCGTCGACAATAAATACGCTGCCCAGCCAGCCGTGACGGTACAATGCTTCTAGCTCATCCACCATTTGCTGCCTATCCTTGGTCCTGGGTCTATGGCCATTGAGAATGATAATATCACAAAAGTCGCAGTCAAAGGGGCAACCCCTAGAGTACTGAAGGTTCATCGCTGAGTAGTGCTTCATATTGATGAGCGACCACAGCGGGATAGGAGTCTGGCTTATGTCTGGTCGTTCATCGGATGAGTAGATTTGTTGAGGGCACCCTTTGGCCAGGTCTGCCAAGAAGTGCGAGAGCGTGGCTTCAGCTTCACCAAGCACAAGGTGGTCTATCCCGTCAAACCCTTCGTAGCCAGTAGTGAAAAGTGGACCGCCAGCAACCACCTTGGCGTTGAGCCTCTTGCACCGGGCAATAACTTCCCTCGTCGAATCTCTCTGCACCACCATAGAGCTGACAAAGACATAATCAGCCCATTTAATATCTGCATCACTCAGGGCGCTTACATTCATATCTACCAGCCTTTTCTCCCACTCACTCGGAAGCATGGCAGCAACAGTTAATAGTCCCAGAGGCGGGAAAGTGGCCTTCTGAGATACGAACTTCAACGCGTATCTAAAACTCCAGAAGGTATCGGGGTACCATGGGTAAACAAGAAGTATTCTCAAATGACCTCCGTCTATGTCAACAACCAATTCTGTTACTTGTGTTTATTGTAGCACTTCCACTGGATGAGTTGCTAAGCCCGTGACGGGCTGAGGATTACTGGCCTAGATCGGAGTGTCGAAATGTTCCACTTCATATTGGGAGAAGAGTCATCCATATAGTCGATCCAGTGGTTAGGTCAGTGATATCTGGAGATTGAACGAACCGCTAGACTGTTACCCTCTGGCTAACAACCCTCAATCTTCTTACTCTGCTTCTTTATCGCCGGATTCCTGAATGTCTCCCTCGCATAGTCTTCGTATGTAATCCAAGCAATGATCTAACACAACAATTTGTGCTTCCAATTCGGCTGCATGAGAAAGTAGCTCTATATTGGCAAGAACTTCAGAGGCATCAATCACCACACTTCTGACTACCGCTTTGAAATGGATCAGTTCCTCTTTGGGTGTTAATCGGTTGTCTAGAGAGAACCCTGGATTTGCCATAGTCTGGACACCTGGATCTTTCATTAACGAATGACTATACCCAACCACGAAGTCTCATTGCTTCCACTACACGTTCAACAGCCCGCACGTACGCTGCTTGTCTCATATTTATCTTATATTCCTGGCTAGTATTTAATACAGAATGATATGCCGCAGTCATCTTTTTGTCTAAACGATCACGGACTTCTGCTTCTCCCCAAGTGTACATATAGAAGTTTTGCACCATCTCAAAATACGAGACGGTCACACCGCCTGCGTTACATAGAAAATCAGGTATCACATGAACCCCATTTTTGTATAGTATCTCATCGGCTTCAGGGGTGGTTGGGCCATTGGCTAACTCAGCAACAATCTTTGCTTTAATTTTATCGGCATTTTTGTCGGTTATGATGTTTTCTATGGCAGCCGGAATAAGTATATCTACATCGAGTCCCAGAAGTTCCTCATTAGAGATAGGTTCCATGCCTGGCAGATTACAGACTGAGCTAGTCTGATTCTTGCAGGCATAAGCTGCCTCTGGATCAATACCGACCTTACAGCACACTCCGCCTTTGCTATCACACACAGCTACTATTGACGACCCGAAGAGTTCACTGCACAGTCGAGCCGCATGGTAACCGGCATTCCCATAGCCTTGTACAGCCACTTTGGCTTTCCTCAGATCAATGCCCATCGTCTTAGCGGCTTCACGGATAGTAAACATACCGCCTCGCGCCGTGGCGTCACCACGTCCGGGAGACCCGCCGATAGCCAGCGGCTTACCTGTAATGACACCAAACTGCGGTTTCCCTGAGATAACCGAATATTCATCCATCATCCATGCCATAATCTGCGGGGTTGTATACACATCGGGTGCTGGAACGTCTCTTTCTGGTCCTACGAACTGGAATACCGCTCTTATATATGCTCTGCTTAAACGCTCCAACTCACCGGGGGACATTTCCTTCGGGTTGCAAATAATGCCACCTTTTGCTCCTCCCAGAGGCAAATCAAGCAAAGCGCATTTCCAGGTCATCCAAGAAGCGAGTGCGCGGACAGTATCAATGGTTTCATCAGGATGAAATCTGATGCCACCTTTGGTAGGTCCCCTGGCATCATTGTGCTGAACTCTGAATCCTTGGAATACCTTGATAGAGCCATCATCCATTCGTAACGGAAGTGCCACATGGAGCTCTCGCATCGGGCTCTTAAGCATCGCCGTCACATTGGGAGACAATCTTAGAATATCTGCGCAAGCGTCTATCTGCCGCTTCGCCACTTCAAACGGATTGGTACCTGTCATCTCCTTTTTACTCCTTCTAAGGTTTGTCCCTCAAATCCTCTTCTTGCTTGTTGTACCTAACATTAGACTATGTCTAGTCGTATTGAGATGGGTGTCAATGCCTCAGCCAATCTTTAGTATTTAGTCCTTTACTTTTCAGGTACGCTTTGGCTTCCGCTATCCGTATTTCTCCAAAGTGAAATATCGAAGCAGCTAACACCGCTGCAGCCTTCCCTACAGTCACTGCTACATAAAGATGCTCCAATGTACCGGCGCCTCCGGAAGCTATGACGGGTATCTTTACCGCTTCCGCCACCGCCCCGGTCATCTCAAGGTCGTAGCCATCTCTGGTGCCATCAGCATCTTTGCTGGTCAGGAGAATCTCGCCAGCTCCCAGCTTCTCTACATGTTTTGCCCACTCTACGATATCTATGCCAGTGGACTCTGCGCCACTTCTAACAACTACTTCCAGCCTGGGTAGCTTGCTCCCTTCCGGATTTTTTTTACCGTCAATGGCAACAACGAGCCTTTTCCTGCCGAATCTTTCTGAGGCTTCCCTTATCAAATCCGGAGTTTTCACGGCAGCTGTGTTTATCGATACCTTGTCCACACCCATATCGATGAGCGCTTTCATGTCATCGATGCTAGAGATACCACCACCTACAGCAAAGGGGACAGTTACTACATCACACACTCTCTTCACCCATTCCAACCTCGTCTTCCGGTTCTGCACAGTAGCAAAGATATCAAGGAAAACAACCTCATCGGCCCCCTCCTGGCAATAAGCTGCTGCCGCTTCCACCGGGTCACGGGCATCACGGAGATTTACGAAATTCACTCCCTTGACCACCCTCCCGTCCTTTATGTCGAGACACGGGATGATTCTTATTTCTCTCATAGTTCAAATCTCTGAGATTCTCACCAGCGTCCGATAGTCAACAACGGTACTCATAGCATGACTTTCGCTCATTATTCCCGCCTCGGCGGCAGCCGCCACCGGGTTCAAACCGCCAACTAGAACAACG
The DNA here is from genome assembly GCA_016876035.1 of Chloroflexota bacterium. Lineage (GTDB taxonomy): Bacteria > Chloroflexota > Dehalococcoidia > UBA2247 > RBG-13-53-26 > VGOE01. The sequence goes on along the minus strand of VGOE01000073.1, from coordinate 5,719 downwards.
CCAATTCGGTTGAGTTCTATGGGGATCTCGCAAACTGGCTCACTGACGTTTCCCATCAAAAGGATACCACCAAGGCCAGAACCCTTGAGCTTTGCCTCTACTTCCTCAGCCAGGGGTTTACAGATGGCAGGTATCTCCCGGTAGTTAGCCAGGATCTCGCCATTGCCATCTTCGGCTACCCTGGTAACAGATGTCATATTAGCTCTGATGAATATTTCTGTCGGGTCAAGAGAACTGCCAGCGTAATGAATGAGTTCAACAAAACGGAGGGGACTATGATTTCGTATCTGCAATATACCCCCAAATTTTGCGTCAATTGGCACGCCGGCTTTCAGCAATGCGCCATTAACTACAATACTGCAAACTGTGGCCAGTGCCATCTTCTTTTCTGGGACTACCAGGTCGCCTATAGCTTCTCCTTCGCTGGCTACTGCTACGAGGTCACTAACGCAAAGCCCCGCCTGGAAAATGGGCTTCATGGTCTTCAATGCCTTATTGAAATTCTCCTTCGGGAAAAGAGAGACGTTGGCTGGTATGAAACCGGTGCGTTTATCTAAATCAATATTGGTGCGAAAGGCCAGTGTCTCGATCCTTGACAACGCAAAACCCACTTTGCGGGCAACCATGGCCCTTTTTAGCTCAACTTGCCCAAGCTCTGTAATTATTCTGCCAGCTCTTCTACCGGCAAGCCGGGTAAGCCCCCTTTCGTCCATCAGTCTGAGATGATACCTTACCGCTCGTTCGCTGAGCTCAACTCCCCGGTCCTTCAACTGCTTGGCAATAATTGTGGATCCAACTGCTTCCTGGGAGTCTCCTAAGGTGCCAAGGATCGCTAGAACCTTGCGCTCGACATCTTGACTTTCAAACCCCACTAGAACCTCCGGCGCATGGCAACCTTCTACCGCAATCAGTATAGAGAAAATCGGAACGCACTGTCAAACGGTCATCTTATCCACCGGCTGACAGTGCGTTTTCAGCGGGACGAGGCCTATTTGATGCCTCGTTAGTCTGCGGCAGTGCCTTCGGAATATTTGAGTTTATTCGTAGGTTCTCAATCTGCGAGAAGTACCCACATAGCTAACTAACGAACCTATGGCCTCATGGTATTTGTGCCCGTTATGGCGATCCTCTAGTATATCTATTGCCTCTTCTCGATAAGCATTCATCAGGTAAGGTATGCCTGTCACCTTGGCACACTCCTCGGTCAGTGACATCAGGTCGCCACGGCTGATCGCTGGCAAGCTGAAACATCTGGCTCCGGCCATTAGCTGCTGTAGACCTACCCGTAGCTTTTCACTATAGCTATATATCCCTAGAGCACCGAGTGGGATATTCCTCATTTCTTCAGGACCGACTAAGTCTTTCACTTCTTCATAACAGACAAATATTTCCTCCAGCGTTGACCCGAACTGACTAACGGTATTGGGTAACTTACCTTCCTTAAGCCATAGCGCGATGTTCTTACCTACCATGCCCGGAATCATCAGCGCACGTCCCATGCATACCGCCTTGGTGAAGGGTGCGCCTAGAGCCAGCGCCTTGAAAACACCATCCTCGCTGCTGAAGCCGCCGCCAAAGGCGATATCTGGAACCCGCTCGCCCCTGTTGGCTAACCTCTGACAGAAATCATAAGCTGCAGCATGTAGATAGAGACTTGGGATTCCCCATTCTTGCATCATGCGCCAGGGGCTCATTCCGGTGCCACCACCGGCGCCATCTATGGTCAAAAGATCAACTTTGGCCTTTGAACTCCATCTGATCGCCATTGCTAATTCACGCAAACTGTAGGCCCCTGTTTTCAGGGTGATGCGCTTGAAGCCCAGGTTCCGCAATCGCTGGATCTCAGCATAGAACTGCTCTTCATGAATAAAGCCCAGGCGGCTGTGGCGCTCAAATTCTTTTAGCGAGCCGTCCCTAAAGCTTGCCTGGCTGAGCAGGTGTGATGGGTCAGGAGTGATGATATAGCCGCGTCTCTGAAGTTCCAAGGCACGTTCGAGACTGTCAACCTTTATCTCCCCACCAATACATTTGGCACCTTGCCCCCATTTAAGCTCAATAGCATCCAATCCGTGCTTATTCCTTACATACTCGGCAGCGCCCAGCCTCGTATCTTCAACATTCATCTGCACCAGGATTTCGCCGTATCCCTTGTGGTAGCGGCGATAAATTTTGATGCGGCGGTCCATATCCGGCGCAGAAATAATCTTGCCGTGTCTATCGAGTTCAAGTCTGGGGTCAATGCCGCAAACATTTTCGCCACAGACAAGGGTTATGCCACTGAGTGCAGCACCGATGGCAAAATGCTCCCAGTTCTTGCGGGCAATCTCGGTCGAACCAAGCGCACCGGTGAATACGGGTATGCGCATCCTAACTTTCTTGTCCCAGCCGTACTCAGTCTCAGTGTTAACTGCTGAGAAAACAGCCGAATCTGAGTCGCCGACAACATTATCTGGTAGCCCGTTGGCTCCCAAGGCATACCCCTGTATATTGATGTGCGAGTAATCAACAGGATAGCCTTTGTCTCCACCCGCAGTGATTTCCCCAAAAGGTCCCGGATAGAGGAGTTCCCGGCTGCGAAAGGTTGCCTTAAACACTTCGCAGTTTCCAGTACAACCATCGAGGCAGCGTGAACAGATGCCGCTCGCAGGTGATACACTCCGGGAACGGTTGGCGGTCCTCGTAGCTTCGTCAGAGTTTGGTCTTTGCAGATTCATTTCCGTTTCCTCTCATTTCTTTATTAGTATTTGATGCTCCGCTCTTATCCAAAAAGCAGACAGCATTGCGACTGTGCGGGTCAGCGATCACTTTTGCCCAAGCGCCATCTGTCGCCAGGGGCACATCAATCACATGTAGAATGTTCTCAAAATCACTCATTTCCGGCAGCAACTCTTTCAGCACGTTGGGTGAACGGGAAAAGAACCCGGTATTGAAATCAGTGGTAGCTTCATCGGGATAAACAGGAAGATAAAGTATACCAGCTTCGACCAAATCTTGAAAGAAGTGGGTCCCGTAGGAGACCTCCGGAGTGTGGCCAGCCTTTTCACGGGCAACTTCTACCAGAACTGCTGTGCCGTCAATGTCCGCATAGCCTACATTCACACCAAGCTCAATGTTGTTACTACCCCACCGGCCTGGCCCCATCAGCATGACCTTATGTCCCGATTGACGCAGGTGATTGTTTAGTTTGCCAATCACTCGCCCGAGGGTCCTCTTGACACCCACTGTTGCCACTTCGGCATATTTTCTCGGGTCGATATAGACAATGTAGCCAATATCTTTGACCAACCCGGCATTTATCGCCCGGTTAGAGCGGAAAAGCACCTGTTCGTTAGGTAGTTTTTCGGGTATGCTAACCCCTACGCCAGCGAGCGAGGGCACGCGCAAAGACCGGCATTGCAGCAAGTTGACCCTCACATTATTCTCACTGTCGACATAGGCTGTGAATTCAATATCTACCGGCTGGCCCCACGCCTCCTCCAGCCTGCTCAATATCTCCCCGATTATGTTGACTAACGCAGTTTGGTTTATTAGATTATTAAAGGTCAAGACCAGATTTTTGCCCGAACCACCCGCTGAGGTTACAAACCAGTCACGCAGGTAACCATCGGCTATCTCAGATGTCAACAAATTCAGAACGGGGTAGTTGTCATCCTTAATTACTTCAACGAAGGGTTTAGTCATGAAGGTGTTTTCTTCGATATTGAGAACGTCTACCATCCGCTGGGAATATTTGGCTACTTCCATACTTGTCTCTGGCCTGATTTTTGGATGGCTGACAGCGATCATTCTGGGGTAATCACCGCTTACGCGGTTAACAGCACGAGTTCCCAGACCGAACACCAGCCTTATCATCCCTTTTTGTGGGTCAATACGGTTGGTCCAAGCGTACAAATTGCGGGAAAAAGCCACGCCGGCCAGCATTGGCAAGAAGTATTGCTTATAAGGCATACCAGAGACACGTTGTATAAGGACTGCCATCTGCTCGTCACCTTCGCCTAAGCCCCGCCTGTGACGATAGGCAAGGGCATCGGGATTCAAGGCGCTCGCATACACCAGTTTGATTGCTGTTAGGAAGGCATCTAAACGTTTCTCAGGGCTTCCCTGATTAGCACAGAACTCGCTCCGATATTTCCCGGCGAAGGCATCCGTGAAGCCATCCTCAAGAAGGCTCGATGAGCGAACTATTATAGGTGCCTGTCCATAGTAATCAATCATTCCACGGAACTGTTCCATTATTTCTTCCGGAAATTTGCCTTCCAGAAACCTCTGTTCCAATTTGGTGAACTCATCCCGTGATAGCTGGCCCGTTTTTGTCAGTTCCAGCCTGAGCTGAAAGAGGTCATTATTCACAAGAAAGGTAAAGAACACGTCTGAACCTACATAGAAGGAGTCATGCTCTTCCAACAGTTGTGAGAAATCAGTTTGACCTCTGCCTGAAAGTAGAACACTCCTTGCCAGCAGCATACCGGCTGCTTTACCGCCGATTCGCCCCGAACCAATAAGGCGGATTCGTACCTGCAGCAGATCACCTAAGGTAAGATAACGGTCGGATAGCTGGATCAACTTCTTATGATTACCGATCATCATCCGTGATAGCGCTTCCTTTAGTGCTACAGTTTCCTGGGTTAGGCTGGGTAAATCCTCGTGCGACTCCCGATGTTGTAGCAGCTTTCGATAGACGGCGTCCCAAGGAGCGATAGATTCAGAGCTAACACTTAGTGGCCGTTTCATGGCGGTTGTCAATATCTTTGCGGCATCGCCACTTCGAGAAACAGGTTGCCAGCCATCAGCAGTGATTAGATGAGGTAAAAACATTTGTTGCGAGTAACGGCCCGACACTTTTAATGGCTGTATGTAACTACTGCCAGCGACATGGTAAACATCTACTAGCACCTGTGTAGTATCACGTATGCGTGCTATGGCGCTGTGCCCATGCTGCCCACGTCTAAGAGCGAAGTATGCCACAGCGTTAACTTGAAACAGGTACGGACATGTTATCTGGAAAAAGTTGGCTAACAGTTCATCGGTAGCCCACTCATCTACTAAATCAGAAAGGTTATCAAAGATGTAGCAGACCCTTCTTCCACGTTCCTCAATTATTCGATGTACCTCACCGGAGAAATAGTCGAATCTAGGACCAGGATCAATTCTTCTGATTGTTAGCCCGAGTCGCGGTTCAAGGATCGTCGTGTGGGCAGCGAAGCTTAAGTAAACGCATTCAAATCCGTCCTTGATTGCCTGCTCAGCAAAAGCTTCTGCAAAATATGGGTAGTCCTCGAGGCGGTCAACCTGCCAGACCACGTTATCACCCAGGCGTAGTCCTTGGAGGAGATCATCGAGTGACGATAACCCACTGTGTATGGTTTCAGCAATTACGCCTTGCGTGTCCATCAATTTTTAGGTCTCCCTGCTAGGCAATCTACGGCCTACGGTGCACGGTAGCCGCCTACCGTATATTACCACACTTATTTTTCTTTGTCAATACCACGATCCGAACCCTGATCAGTGGGTGACAAGACCGCTTCCAATGTGAGTCAGATTGGAGTAAGGTATCACCCAGGAGGTTAGGCAGCGATGAAGGTAAAGAAGCCACTTCTGGGTGTCAGGGTAACGGGGGGATTGGAGGGGACGATGACGGCGTGGGCAGGGATATCCCCGTTGATCATGTTGGAGCGCAAGTGTGGACTGGTGGAATTAGGGAACAAGGTGTTGCCAGTGA
>VGOE01000072.1 GCA_016876035.1 Chloroflexota bacterium | reverse complement strand
TCCTGCGGCTTATCATTCAGCGCCACGGCGGACTTGAGGTCCGCGCCAGCGCAAAAGGCCCGGCCAGCACCAGTGATGACCACTACACGGATTTCTGGGTCTTTTTCGCTATCCGTTAGCGCCGCCTGCAATTCCAGGTGGGTATCCATATCAATGGAATTCAGTTCCTTGGGACGATTCAGGGTGATCTTGGCTATCCTGTTCTTCTTCTCGAAGATGATGTTCTTATATTGCACCAGCTTTCTCCTCCTTCGCTATTCCCGGCATTGGGCACACCGTACCTGCTCCCGTGGCAGATGGACAGTGCCCATTGTACGTTTTTCGGACGGTGGGTGTCAATTCGGGCGCTTGACAACGTATACCATATGTGATACAGTGTTACATGTTATATGGAAATATCAAAGGCGCTTGTTGTCTTCGACATGCCTGGTGCTTGGCAAAGCAACGGACATGTCTCGGAGGCTTATGCGCCTTAGCTGGCTTTTATACATGAGTAAATGTCAGACTTCATCCTATGGGGTAGGTGGCTGTGAGGATTCAAACACGACGGAATACGGGCTGGCTCTGCTGGACAGCCAGGGTAATCTCTTTGGGTGCTGGGGTTGGCATTTGCACATGGTTTTTGGTCCAAATCATTGCCGATAGAACCAACTCAGAGCTTCCTCTACCAGTCTCTGAGTTTCTGCCATTCTTCATGCTTACTCTCCTATGGTACGTAGGCCCTGGTGTGATTGCCTGGTGGTGGCCTCTTGTCGGTGGTCTACTCCTTATGCTTCAGTCTGGCCTCGTCATTGTCCTCGTAGTTTGGAACTACTCTGAGCTAGATGGGACAGGTGCTCTCCTAATATCGATCTGGGCGGCATTGTGCACTGGTGGTATCTTGCATCTGGCAGTGTGGTGGAAGAACAGACAACGAAGACCGAGGTCAGGACAGGGTAAGCTGTTTTCTGAGCTCCACTAGGCGGCATGGCTGATCTCTTTGCCCCGTGCTTGCTCGCGGTCAGACCTTGCGAGAGAACCAGTAGGATCTCGCCGTTCGCTGCTGCTCTTGCCATGCTAAGATAGGGGCCGATGACAAGAAGACCGATTTAACCTGCCTTTGGGACAGCCGCTAGCCGAAGTGTTCGCTGAAGAGGCGTTTCTGGACGATGTCGCGGACTGCGGTCAGGGCTGGTGAGGCGGGGGCCTCAGTTAACGATTTGCCCAGGAGGTCGTGGTAAGCGATGGTCTCGTCATAAGGGATGTAGCCGAAAACCGGCAGGCCTGTCTCCCGGGCGAATCGCCGCAGCAACTCCTCGCCGCCCTGCACCCGGTTGAAGACCAGGCCCATTTTCTCACATTGTATCACCCTGTCGTTCTGTACCATCCCTTTGATCAGGGCTGCGGTGCGCAGGCCTCTCGATGTGGCGTCGCTGACAATGACCAGGGTATCCACGCGGCGCATGACTTGCCTGTTCAGTTGCTCCAGGCCGGCCTCCCCGTCAACGATGATGGTATCGAAGCTGCGGGAGAGGGTTTCTATGGCCCCGCGCAGGAGGTCATTGACCGGGCAGAAGCTGAAGCCAGGCTAGCCCAGTGGGAAGATGCCGTAAGAGAAGATGGTCCTACGCCTTTCAAAGGCCTGCTGCCCATGCTCCGCATGTGGCACAATGAGATCCTCAACTACTTCGACCATCGCTATACCAACGGTTTCCTGGAGGGCAAGAACAACCGCATCAAAGTGGTAAAAAGGGTAGCCTATGGCTATCGAAATAGGGCCAACTTCAGACAGAGAATACTCCTGACCAACGGAAGGAGGCCATATGCCAAAGTTGCATGAGGCACCATCACAGTTATTGACGCAGACCCATTTGAATGAAGGCAGCGTAACATATTGTGTGTAGAAAGAGGGTGCGTCCTCCTTAGTATACCCAGCACGCCCATAGCCTGAAAACTGTATAGCATGTCCTGGACACCGCACACCCCTTCCTTGACAACTACCACATAGGCCCATAGAATCTTACAACTGGCAGGGGGATCTCGAGCGCACGCCTTTGCTGAGCACTCCTGTTGTTCAGACATTTCTGGGAGCACTGTATAACAATGGCACCCATAAGTCCGGAGCGATTTACTGAACAAGCTCAAGACGTTCTGGCAGCCTCACAGGAGCTGGTTCGATATTTCAAGCATGATCAGTGGGACGTAGAGCATGTCTTACTTGCTTTGCTCTGGCAAGAAGACAGCCTGGCTGCCAAGCTGCTGAAACGACTAGGAGTGGATGACAGGGCCATTAGGCAGCAGGTGGAGACCGCCCTAGACAAGACTCCTACGGTCACCTACGAAGGGGCACAGATTTTCGCTACCCATCGCACCCCCCGCTTGCTGGAAGCCGCCAGCGCCGAGGCCGAGAGAATCAAGGACGAGTTCATCGGTGCGGAGCATCTGCTTATTGGCACCGTGGCGGAAGAGGAGGGCGAAGCGGCCAGGATTTTTCGCTCCTCTGGCGTTGACCAGGAGAGCATATACCGCACTCTCCATGACAATCGCGGTGCCCGCCGGGTTACCGATAGAAGGGCCGAGAGTAAGTATCGTAGTCTGGAGAAATATGGGCGCGATCTCACCGAACTGGCTAGACTAGACAAGATTGACCCCGTGATTGGGCGGGAAGAGGAGATTCGCCGCGTGATACAAATCCTCTCCCGACGCACCAGGAATAACCCCATAATCATCGGTGAGGCTGGGGTGGGAAAAACAGCTATCGCGGAGGGACCGGCTCAGAAGAGCGTGGCCGGTGATGTCCCAGACTCGCTGACGGGCTGGTCTTTGCCAGGAAATATCCGATGAAGGCATTGCTCCAGCGGGTAACTCAAGCCTCAGTGACTGTTGGCGGAGAGAAGGTGTCTCAGATTGGGCGGGGGCTGGTGGCTTTGGTGGGGGTGGCCCAAGGCGATTCAGAGAAAGATGTCAGATACCTGGCCGACAAGACAATCAACCTCCGCATCTTTTCAGATGAAGCAGGCAAATTCAATCTGTCGCTTCTGGACATAAGAGGAGAACTGCTGGCCGTAAGTCAGTTCACGCTTCTGGCTGATACTCGGAAAGGCCGCCGCCCTAGCTTCACCCAAGCTGCTTTGCCCGGTGAAGCCGAAGCCCTATTCAATAGCTTCGTAGAGGTAGCGAGGGCCAGTGGGCTCAAAGTCTCCACTGGCCGCTTCCAGCAACACATGCTGGTGGAAATCTACAACGACGGCCCGGTTACCGTCCTCTTAGATAGCAAAGCCCAGTAGCTGGCAAGAAGCCAAGCCTGCCAGGAGCAACACCTTAGCATCTCTTTGCTGGGACATGATTCTTCAGGATGCCTCAGCAGTCGGTAGTGGGAATAAAGACTCGACTTCTACCTCCCTCTCGCCCAGCTCCCCTTCAGCCTCCGCTCCAAGCGCAAGTTCAAACCCGGCTTTAAGTTCCTCCTCTGAGAGACACTGGGCAGGAATCAACCTGCCTATGATGACGTTCTCCTTCAGACCCAGCATTCTGTCCATTCTACCGCCGATGGCTGCCTCGGTCAGAACCCTGGTGGTCTCTTGGAAAGAAGCCGCAGCTAAGAAGCTTTCTGAGCTAAGAGCAGCCTTGGTTATTCCCAAGAGAGCTGTCTGGGCCGTGGCTGGCTCTCCTGCTTCAGCCACCACCCTAGCATTAATCTCCTCGAAGGTAAACCGATCAACCAGATCCCCTGGAAGTATCTCAGTGTCGCCTGGAGAATCAACCCTTACTTTCTGAAGCATTCGGCGCACCACTACCTCAATGTGCTTGTCGTTGATGTTAACCCCTTGAGAGCGATAGACCTTCTGTATCTCGTCCACCAGGTAGCGCGAGGCTGCTTCCCTTCCCTTGATACGCAGAATGTCCTGGGGGTTTACATGCCCGTCGGTAAGCTGGTCTCCAGCCCTAACCCTGGAACCATTCTCCACCCGAATGCTGGTGCTGAAGGGAACAAGATACGTCTCCTCCTCTTTTTCCTCATAGTTGATAACGATGTTGTTTCCTTCGACACTTATCGTGCCGCTAATAGGGGCAAGCACCGCTGGCACCGCCGATGCTCCATCCTTCTCCTCTTCTGAGATACTCTCTGAAGATGCGGCCAGAACCGTGCCTATGTCCACCCACTGACCATCACCAACTACCAGCTCCATATCTGGCGGGAGAGGCAGTTCGTTCCGATAGACTTCAGAGTTGGCAACCCTAATCTTATAGCCCTCTTCTGTGGGAAGCACCTCTGCCATCCCATCAATTTCCGAGATAATGGCTTGACCCTTGGGTATTCTGGCTTCAAAGAGCTCTTCCACCCGAGGCAGACCGCTGGTGATGTCTAACCCCATTACGCCTCCAGTGTGAAAGGTGCGCAAGGTGAGCTGGGTACCCGGCTCCCCGATGCTCTGGGCAGCAATAATGCCCACCGTGACATGTTTGCCCACCACACGCCCTCGGGAGAGGTCAAAGCCATAACAGAATTGGCAGACGCCCATCCGCGACTGGCAACTGAGAGGAGATCTGACATAAACCTGGGTTACACCTGCTGAAACGATTCGTTTTGCTTTTTCCTCATTTATCTCCTCGTTTCGGTTGACAATAAGCGTACCATCCTTAGGATCAGTAACAGCAGCAGCAGCTAAGCGCCCAACGACACGTTCATACAGCGAAGGCAAAAAGGCATCTTTCGACTCCGTCAGCCAAATACCCGAGGTTGTGCCACAATCCTCCTCACGAACGATGACATCCTGAACAATATCGACAAGGCGCCTGGTGAGATAGCCAGCATCTGAGGTTCTTAATGCGGTATCTGCCAGTCCTTTACGAGCGCCGTGAGTAGAAATGAAGTATTCCAGTACGGAAAGCCCCTCAGTGAAGCTTGACCTGATGGGGAAATCTATGATCTTACCGGAAGGGTCAGTCATGAGACCGCGCATGCCCGCCATTTGCCTTATTTGAGAGATGTTACCTTTGGCACCAGAGGTGGCCATCATGTATACCCCGCCGTAGCGATCTAGCGACTGAGAGACCATTTCGGTTATCCTTTCCGTGGTCTCTGTCCATGTTTCCACCGTACTGTTGTATCTCTCGTCGTCGGTGATCAAGCCCCGGTAATACTGATCCTCTGTTTGAGCTACAACCTGTTCTGCTTCTCTTAGCACCTTACCCTTCTCCCGGGGCACCCTGAGATCGCTAACCCCTATGGTAATACCAGACTTGGTAGCATACCGGAATCCTAACTGCTTAAGGCTGTCAGCTACAGCTGCCGCCTGCTCGTTACCTAAGGTTTTGATGCACCGGGCAATGATCTGTCTCAAATTTGATTTATCCACTACCTCATTGATGAAGCCCAACTCCTCAGGCAAAACATTGTTGAAGATTATGCGGCCGACTGTAGTCCTGGTAGGATGCCCTGAGTGAGCATCCCTTACCTCGATTTCGGCTCCTAGTTCCACCACTCCAAGAGTGTAAGCTAGCTCTGCCTCTTCGAAGGTATTGAAGCACATTCCTTCGCCTTTGGCTCCGGGTTTAGGAGAAGTTAGGTAGTAGCATCCAAGAACCATGTCCAGAGTGGGCGTCACAACTGGCTCTCCATTGCTCGGCAGGAGCATGTTATGTGTGCTGAGCATCACTTTCCTCGCCTCCTTCACCGCCGCCCTGGAAAGAGGTACATGCACAGCCATTTGATCACCATCAAAGTCAGCGTTGAAAGCAGCACATACCAGAGGATGAAGTTGGATAGCACTACCATCGATCAACACCGGCTCAAAAGCCTGGATGCTTAGGCGGTGTAGTGTTGGAGCACGGTTGAGGAGCACGGGCCTTTCCTTGACCACTTCTTCCAGGATACTCCAGATCTCCGGCCTTGCCCTTTCCACCATCCTTTTGGCACTCTTAATATTGGCAGCAAGACCCTGTTGTACCAAGCGGAACATCACGAACGGCTTGAACAGCTCCAAAGCCATACGCCTGGGTAGACCACACTCGTGAAGCTTCAACTCAGGGCCAACTATAATTACTGAACGTCCGCTGTAATCAACCCTCTTACCCAAGAGGTTTTGACGAAAACGTCCCTGTTTGCCACGAAGCACGTCCGACCGCGACTGCAAAGGTCTGTTGCCAGCACCGGTAATGGCCCTTCGCTGTCGGCCGTTGTCGATAAGAGAATCCACTGCTTCCTGGAGCATTCTTTTCTCATTGTGAATGATTATATCTGGAGCACCTAGGTGTAGCAGCCTCTTAAGACGATTGTTGCGGTTAATCACCCTTCGGTAGAGGTCGTTGAGATCACTGCTGGCAAATCGCCTCCCGTCTAGTTGCACGATTGGCCGTAGGTCCGGAGGGAGAACTGGGAGAACAGCCAAGATCATCCACGCTGGCTTACTCCCACTGCGGCGAAAACCCTCTACTACTTGCAATCTCTTGATAGCCTTTTTGCGACGTTGACCCGAAGCCGAATCGATCTCCTGATGCAAGTCGTCGTGCATCTGATCAAGATTGAGGTTCTGGAGGATCGTCAGGATAGCCTGTGCCCCTATATCAGCATGAAAGATACCTGAATATTTCTTCTTCAGTTCACGATACTTGGCTTCCGTGAGCAGCCTTAGCTCCTGCAGGTTCTCTATCTCCTTTATCTTTTCCTCAAGCTCCCTGGTCAAGCGCATTTGTTCTTCAGGATCAATGCCTTCCTTCTCTGCTATCTCCTGGCGCTCTTCCTGCAGGCGCCGGATCGCTTCCTGCTTTGCTGTTTCATCTACGCTGGTTATGATATGCTGGGCGAAGTAGATGACGGACTCTAGACTACGTGGCGAGAGATCAAGGAGTAAGCCTATTCGGCTGGGTATGCCTTTGACGAACCAGCTATGGGCCACAGGAGCCGCCAGTTCGATATGCCCCATGCGTTCTCGGCGTACCTTAGACAGCGTAACCTCTACCCCACACCTGTCACAAATGACCCCCTTATACCGTATCTTCTTATACTTCCCACAGTAGCACTCGAAGTCCTTGGTTGGCCCGAAAATTCTTTCACAGAAAAGGCCATCCCTTTCTGGTTTCAGGCTCCGATAGTTTATAGTCTCCGGCTTAGTAACCTCACCCCATGACCAGCTCTTAATCTGTTCAGGGGAGGCCAGAGAGATACGTATCCCTGTAAGACTATCAGCATTAAGCAAACTACTTCCTCCTTGGTGCTGCGGTTTTTCTATTATTGGTTGGCCAGGCTAGCTTTTCTCCTTGCCTAGCAGCTCTACCGCTAAGCCCAGGCTTTGGAGTTCATGGACCAGAACATTGAAAGATTCTGGTAATCCCGGAGGGCGCACGTCTTCACCCTTAGTGATAGCTTCATAGGCTTTTGCCCGGCCGCTGATGTCATCAGACTTTATGGTGAGGAGTTCTTGCAGTGTATGAGCTGCTCCATAAGCTTCCAGGGCCCAAACCTCCATCTCTCCGAAACGCTGCCCCCCAAACTGGGCTTTGCCACCTAGGGGCTGCTGCGTAATGAGGGTATATGGGCCAGTAGAGCGGGCATGCACCTTGTCTTCCACGAGGTGTATCAACTTCATCATGTACACGTAACCTATTGTCACTGGCCGATCAAAAGGCTCGCCTGTGCGTCCGTCGTAGACAGTGGTCTTGCCATAAATCGGGGGAGAAACACCCCTATCCTTGCTTACCGCATCTACCTGTCGGGCTATCTCTTTGTCCTTAGCCCCTTCAGCATCCACTCCTAACTCCTTCAGCCAAAGCCGCAGACAAGCCTTCTTGGCTTCGCCATTGTAATGATCGCCAAATATACTTTCCCCCGAGAAACCCTGCGCATCAAGCCACCTTTTGGCCGCCTCTATCCTCTCCTCCGCCTTCAGACTTGGGTCAACAGCACTGGCCTGGCGAACGATCCAGGCTCTAGCCAAGACATCCTCAATTACATCGCTACCTAGTCCTTCAAATACAGGGCAATCCACCTTCAAACCGAGTTCGTGTGCTGCCCAGCCAAGGTGTGCCTCGAAGATCTGGCCCAGATTCATGCGCGAAGGCACACCGATGGGGTTGAGGACAATCTCCACCGGCGTACCATCAGGAAGAAAAGGCATGTCCTCCTCAGGGAGAATTCGGGCTATAACGCCTTTATTACCATGCCTCCCAGCCAACTTATCCCCTTCAGAAACCTTGCGCTTCTGTGCAACCCACACCCTTACCAGTTGATTAACACCCTCAGGCAACTCATCACCCTTCAACTTCGAGGATTCCTTCACTGCTATCACCAGACCTCTCTCGCCATGAGGGACTCGAAGAGAAGCGTCCTTCACTTCGCGGGCCTTTTCACCGAAGATAACCCGGAGAAGCTTCTCTTCAGCGCTTAGCTCCGTTTCTCCCTTCGGTGTAATCTTACCTACCAGAATGTCTCCCGACTCAACCTCTGCCCCAACGTACACAATACCTCGCTCATCAAGATTGCGGAGACTCTCCTCGCCCACATTCGGTATATCTCTAGTAACCTCCTCTGAACCGAGTTTTGTCTCTCTCGCCTCAACCTCATACCGTTCAACATGAATTGAGGTGAGCTTATCTTCACTAACTAGCTTCTCCGAGATGACGATCGCATCCTCGAAGTTGTAGCCCTCCCAGCTCATGAAAGCGCAGAGCAAATTTTGACCCAGAGATAGTGCTCCACGGTCAGTGGCCGAGCTATCTGCCAAAACCTGCCCGGGGCGCACCAACTCCCCCTTACTTACAACCGGACGTTGATTTATGCAGGTCCCTTGATTAGTACGCACAAATTTCATCAGGCGATAAAGGCGCTCCCCACCTTCGCCATTTATTGTTACGATTTGATCGCCGGTGACAGACACAACTTCCCCTTCGTCTTCAGCTAGAACCACTTGCCCGCTGTCCTGAGCCACCTGCCGCTCCATTCCCGTTCCTACGGTAGGCGACTCTGAGCAAAGCAGTGGCACAGCCTGGCGTTCCATGTTAGAGCCCATCAGGGCCCTGTTAGCATCATCGTGTTCCAGAAACGGGATCAGCGAGGCAGAAACACCCACGATCTGCCTCGGCGAGACGTCCATGTAATCGATTTCCTCTGGTGATGCCTTGAAGAAACGGTTACCTTTCCTCACCTCAATCTTGCTGTCAGTGAATTCGTCAAACGAAGTAAGATTCGCATTCGCCTGGGCAATTACACACAGCTCTTCATCGTCGGCAGAAAGGTGGACAACCTGCTGAGAAACAAACGGCACCACTTTCACAGACCTGCGAGATAAGCGCGAGAGTCGCTCAGCCACTTCAGCCGTAATCTGCGTGTCGGCCTCGGCAACAACATGGCCTTTCTTGTTAACCACTGCCTCAGCAAGAGTCCTGCCTAATAGCTCTTCAGATGTATTCTCCACCTCTCGGCGAACTTTGCGGTAGGGAGCAGTTATAAAACCATATTCGTTGACCGAGCTATAGCTGGCCAAGGAACAAATAAGCCCAATATTTGGCCCCTCCGGCGTCTCAATAGGGCATATGCGCCCATAGTGGGAATGGTGGATGTCGCGTACCTCAAACCCAGCCCGTTCCCTCGATAACCCTCCAGGCCCCAATGTCGAGAGGCGACGTTTATGAGTCAACTCCGACAGAGGATTGGTCTGATCCATGAACTGGCATAACTGAGAGCCACTGAAAAATTCTCTTAACGCCGTGAATATCGGACGAGTATTGATGAGAGCATTTGGGGTAACAGTGTCAGGATCCACAATACTCATGCGCTCTCTTATTGTCCGTTCAAGATTCAAAAGGGCGATATTGAATTGATTCTGGATCAATTCACCCACGGTACGTAACCGCCGATTGCTGAGATGATCAATATCATCAGGCGGCTCAATGTTCTCATTAACCCTGATGATGAGACGCACGATACTCACCAAATCTTCTTTAGTAAGAGCATAGCCTGTGGGTTGGACATCCGTCGTTTTCTGACCCAGCCGTTTGGTAAGCTTGTAGCTCCCAACCTTACCTAAATTATAATGTCGTGGGTTGAACAAAAGGTTCTGCACCATGGTTCTGGCATTTTCAATATTGGGTAAGTCCCCAGGACGTAACCGTCGGTATATGTCCAGCAATGCGTCCGTCTCACTCTTGACGAGAGGATCCTGCTTTATGCAGGCTTCAATATACGAACGCCCAGAACCCTTATCCATATCCTCGAACAGTCCCAGTAACTCCTCCTCACTGCCGAAACCGGCAGCCCTGAGCATGGTCGTGATGGGGAATCTTCTCTTGCCATTTACCTTCACCCAGATCACACCCTTACTACTAGTTTCAAACTCCAGCCAGGCACCATGTTCAGGGATCAGCTTGCCATAGCACAGTTGAGCCCCAGTGGCCATGTCTGTCTCCAGCGTCAAATAGAGCCCGGGTGAGCGGATTAACTGGCTCACCACCACCCGCTCCGTGCCATTGATAATAAAGGTGCCAGTAGGAGTCATTAGAGGGATGTCACCCATGAAAATACTCTGCTCTTTGATCTCCCCTGTTTCCTTGACTATCAATTGCACCTTAGCGTGTAGCGGAGCTGAGTAAGTAAGGTCACGGCTTCGGCACTCTGCTATTGAATATTTCGGTGGGTCAAAGTCATAGCTCAGAAAACGCAACTCCAGCCGCGCACGTGTCAAGTCTTGAACCGGCGGACGTTGGAATAGCTCCTTCAAGCCCTGCTCTTGAAAGCGGCGAAACGAGTTGAATTGGATTTGAATTAAGTTGGGTGTTTGGAAAGCTGGTGAAACCGTATCAGAGGGCTGTCCAGGGATTTCCGATTGGGAAAACGACATCATTCTACTCAATTCTGTGTGTACACTCCTTTACTGGGCATAGTACGCCTAAAGAACAAAAAGGGGACACGTCTAGATCACGCGAAACAAGCTGATCACTACTAGGGGAATAGTTTTCACAGTAGCCCAGAATTGCAAAAGGAAATTATACACCCTATTGGAGCCTTTGTCAAGGGCGCGATTTGACCCGAAAACAGCGATT
>VGOE01000071.1 GCA_016876035.1 Chloroflexota bacterium | reverse complement strand
AGGCCTATGAGCTGTTTCCAGAACCCTGAGAGTGTTGATCGGATCATCTATGGCATTACCAATCACCTTAACTCAACCTGGAAGGAGAAGCCTATCCCTCAATTTACACACTTCTCTTGACACTACCTGATTGTTTAAGGTGACGGTCGACACTGCCGTCCATTTGGATAGGGCGGTGGTAGAGAGAGCCAAAACCCCATCCCTGCATATTTTGCCGTAGCGGACACTACAAGGTTATGCACTACTATCGTTGAAAGAAGCTGTGCTATACTAGGAACACTTCAACAAGCCCGTTGTATCCTATTTATGACGGTGGTGAATCCATGGCTGCTGACAGTTACGTAAGACAAAAGATAGATGAGCTGCGGGCGCTAATCAACTACCATAATCATCGCTATTATGTGCTCGATAGCCCTGAGATAAGCGATGCCGAGTATGACCAGTTGATGCAGGAACTGCAACGTCTGGAGTCTGAACACCCAGAGCTAATCATACTTGATTCACCAACCCAGCGCGTCGGCGCAGCCCCTGTAGAAGCTTTTGGTGTGGTAGAACACCGTATACCCCTGTTAAGTCTGGCCAACGCCTTTTCGGATGAAGACTTGATGGCATGGTATAAGAGGGCTTTGAACCTGCTCGAAGGGCAGCATTTTGAACTCGTCTGTGAGATCAAGATGGATGGATTGGCAGTAGCCCTGACCTATGCTAATGGTCAACTCGTCACCGGGGCAACCCGAGGAGACGGCTATCGAGGGGAAGATGTGACGCAAAATCTGAGAACCGTCAGAAGCATTCCCCTCTCTGTTCCTAAAGATGCTCCTCCACGGTTTGAAGTGCGGGGTGAAGTCTATCTTTCCAAAGCAGGATTTAAGAAGCTAAATGAGGAGAGAGCCAAAGAAGGATTGCCCCTCTTTGCCAATCCCCGGAACGCCGGTGCTGGCTCAGTGCGCCAGCTTGATCCGCGTATCACCGCCCAGCGTCCCCTGGATATATATGTGTATGCCCTGGGATATGCTGAGGGGAAGGCAATGCCCGGGACCCACTGGGAAAGAATGGAATACCTCAAGTCCCTTGGCTTTAGAATCAACCCCCATAACAAGCTGTGCAAGACTCTCGAAGAGACGGAAGCGTATCATCAAGAGTGGCAAGAGAAAAGAGAAAGCCTGCCCTATGAGACTGACGGCATTGTAGTTAAAGCAAACTCTATCGCCATTCAGGACAGGTTGGGATTTGTGGCCCGAGAGCCGCGGTGGGCCATTGCCTATAAGTTTCCTGCCACCCAAGCCACTACTCGCCTAGAAGACATTGGCATTAATGTAGGGAGGACAGGTAGCCTTAACCCTTACGCTATTTTGGAGCCAGTCTCTGTCGGCGGAGTGACCATCTCACGTGCTGCACTGCATAATGAGGACTATATTAGAAGCAAAGATATTCGCCTTGGTGATGTAGTTGTTGTACAGCGTGCCGGTGATGTTATCCCCGAGATAGTGGAACCAATCGTCAGCAGGCGTACCGGAAAGGAGCAGATATTCTCCATGCCCACAAGCTGCCCTGTTTGCGGGGCAGAGGTGATAAAGCCTGCGGGTGAAGCGATGCATCGCTGTATCAATACGGCCTGTCCCGCTCAGGCACTAGAAAAACTGAAGCACTTCGTCACTCGGGGAGGGATGGATATAGAGGGCGTGGGGGAAAAGCTGTGCACGGCTCTCTTCGAGGCAGGCCTGGTAAAAGACGTAGCCGACCTGTATTACCTCACCCGCGAGCAACTCCTTAGTCTGGAGAGAATGGCCGACAAGAGTGCTACCAACGTGCTCAACTCCATCGAAAAGAGCAAGAATAGACCTCTGGCACGGCTGATCTTCGCTTTGGGCATACTTCACGTGGGCGAAGAGACAGCCAATCTTCTGGCGTCTCGATTTCATAGTCTTGACACGCTGGCGAAGGCCACTGAGGAAGAGTTGCTGTCTGTCCCCTCAATCGGACCGAAGATAGCCGAGAGCATTGTCACCTTCTTCAGGCAGGAAGGGAACAGGCGCATCATTGAGAAACTGAGAGAAGCGAGGGTCAGCTTGGTGGAAGAAAAGGCACTAGCTAAGCCCGCAGAGCTACCTCTGGCAGGGCAAGAGTTCGTCCTCACCGGCAGGCTAGAATCTTTCACCCGCCAAGAGGCTGAGTCGCGCATCAAGGAGCTAGGAGGTGCAGTAGGTTCCAGCGTGACTAGAAAGACGAACTATGTGGTAGTGGGGGCTGCCCCGGGCTCCAAGCGAGATAAAGCCCTGACCTTAGGCATCAGGCTACTGACCGAGGAAGAGTTTCGGCGAATGTTGGGAGAAGGGGCTCGATCGCAAGATTGAACATGAAGCTAGTTATTGGCCTAGGCAATCCAGGAAGAGCTTATGCCTATAGCCGCCATAACGTGGGATTCAGGTGCATCAATCATCTCGGCAAAGCACATGGTATCTCAGTCAAGCAGCGGCAGTGCCAGGCCCAGGTCGGCATTGGACAAATAGAGAACATAGAGGTAATCCTGGCCAAACCACAAACCTTCATGAACCTCAGCGGCAAGTCCGTGAATTCGCTGATGCACCGATTCCAAGTCACCCCTAGCGACCTCATAGTTATCCATGATGACCTCGATCTTCCTCTGGGCAAGATTCGTCTTTATACGGGAGGAGGCTCAGGAGGACACAAAGGTATTGAGTCTATTATCAGTCATTTAGAGAGCCGCGATTTCCTCCGAGTCAGGGTAGGCATCGGCCGACCTCCCGAAGGTGAGAACCCTATTGACTACGTGCTGGGCGATTTCCTGCCCGAAGAAAAGCTGCAAATCGAAAACATCATCCCCAGGGTCAGCGAGGCGATTGCCTGCTTCTTGAAGGAGGGGATCGCCATGGCCATGAACAGGTACAATTGAGAGAGGCTTTCTTTGCCTTCATGGCTGGCTAGCTTAGTACAGGCTGCGCCAGAGCGGAGCTAGACCTCTCTATCACCGGGCGAAGGTATTGCCCAGTCAGGCATGCATCCCTTTGAGTTATCTCTTCGGGAGTCCCGGTAGCAATGACATAGCCACCCTGGTCACCTGCCCCAGGGCCAAGATCAATGATGTAGTCTGCATTCTTGATGACATCCAGGTGGTGTTCAATGACGATCACGGTATTCCCGCCTTCCACCAGACGCTGCAACACGGCCAACAAGGCAGCGACGTCATGGAAGGAGAGGCCAGTAGTAGGCTCATCAAGAATGTACAGGGTTCTCCCTGTGGAACGCCGAGAAAGCTCAGTGGATAGCTTGACCCTCTGCGCCTCCCCGCCGGAGAGCGTCGTAGCCGGCTGTCCCAGCTTGATGTAACCCAGCCCCACATCGTAAAGCGTCTGAAGCTTACTCTTCACCTTGGGGAAATTCTGAAAGAACTCTAGCGCCTCCTCGACACTCATGTCTAGTACCTCGGCAATATTCTTGCCCTTGAAGCGTATCTCCAGGGCCTCACGGTTATAGCGGTTCCCTTTGCACAATTCACAGGCCACGGTCACGTCAGGAAGGAATTGCATCTCAATATGGATGTACCCCTGCCCCTGGCAAGCCTCACAGCGCCCTCCTTTGACGTTAAAGGAGAAGCGTCCTGGCGAATAGCCGCGCACCCTCGCTTCAGGGATCTGGGCAAATAGCTCGCGAATCGGGGTGAAGGCAGTAGTGTATGTGGCCGGGTTGCTCCTGGGGGTTCGGCCGATGGGAGACTGGTCAACATTGACTACCTTGTCAACATGCTCCACACCCAGGATGGCGTCGCACTCACCTGGCCTGTCCTTAGCTTTATAGAAGATTTGAGCCAGCTTCTTGTAGAGGATATCGTTGATAAGGGTACTTTTGCCACTGCCTGAGACACCAGTAACGCAGACAAACATTCCCAGGGGAATGCGGACATCGATATTCTTCAAGTTGTTCTGTCTGGCTCCCCTGATAATCAGTTCCTTCCCTGATCCTTGGCGACGCTTAGGTGGCATGGGAATTGTTTTTCTCTGGCTGAGGTACTGTCCAGTCAAGGAGCCAGGATGGGCCATGATATCCTTGATCGTCCCGGTAACCACGATCTCCCCTCCATGCGCCCCAGCTCCAGGCCCCATATCAATAATGTAATCGGCGGCGCGCATCATGGCCTCATCGTGCTCCACGGTGATGATGGTATTGCCCAGGTCTCGCAGCCTCTTCAGAGTGGCAATGAGGCGATAGTCATCGGCGGCGTGCAAACCGACCGTAGGTTCATCGCAGATATACAGTACCCCCATAAGCCCACTGCCTATCTGAGTGGCTAAACGAATGCGCTGTGCCTCACCTCCGCTCAAGGTGGCGGAAGGGCGGTCCAGGGTGAGGTAGTCCAATCCTATGTCCATGAGGAATCCCAGGCGGGCTTGGATCTCCTTCAGAATCTGCCGTGCTATAGTCAGTTCGCGAGGACTAAGGAGCGGTTGCCCAGTCTTCTGCCCGCTGATAAGCGCCACCCAATCAGAGGCCCCAGTGACCGACATGGAGGTGACATCAATAATGTTCTTCCCATCGATAGTTACGGCCAGAGATTCTGGCTTGAGCCTCTTCCCCTGACATGTAGTGCAGGGATGAGATGTCATGTAGCGCTCAATTTCGGTGCGGACGTACTCAGATTCCGTCTCCCTGTAGCGGCGTTCCAGATTGGGGATAACCCCTTCGAAATCAGTGTAGTAGTCTCGCATCCAGCTACGGTGGTTTCTATACCTAACCCTCAGGCCCTGCTCATTGCCATAAAGCAGCAGGTTTAGGTGTTGAGGCGAAATATCCTTGACCGGAACATTGACAGAGAAACCGTTGCGCCTGGCTACCGCGGCTACAGCGCTTTCGTACCAGGTGCTCATCGCCCCCGATCTTGCCCAGGGCTGGATAGCGCCCTCAGCCAGAGTAAGCTTTTTGTTGGGAATTACCAGACCTGGATCAATCTCCAGTTTGTTACCCAGCCCGGTGCAGTCCGGGCAGGCCCCGTGAGGGCTATTGAAGCTGAAGGTTCTCGGTGCAATCTCACCCAGGCTGATGCCACAGTTGACACAGGCAAAATGTTCCGAGAACAGCAGGTCTTCCCCCTCGGCCAAGGAAACAAGCACTACTCCAGCTCCCAGTTTCAAGGCAGTCTCCACCGAATCCGCAACGCGGGTAACATCTGTCGATTCATCAATGACCAGACGGTCAACCACTGCCTCGATGGAATGTTTCTTGTTCTTGTCCAACTGGAATTCCTCAGAAAGGTCGTAGACTCGCCCATTGACCCGCACCCGCACGTAGCCTGCCTTTCTCAGGTCTTCGAATATCGCCTGGTGCTCTCCCTTACGATCTTTCACCAGAGGAGCCATAATCATGATCCGGCTCCCTCGGGGGAGGAGCATGATGGAATCCACGATCTGCTGCACTGTCTGCCGCGAGATCTCCCGTCCACACCGCGGGCAGTGGGGATGACCAACGCGAGCAAAGAGAAGACGGAGGTAGTCATAGATCTCGGTCATGGTGCCAACTATGGAGCGGGGATTACGGGATGGCCCCTTCTGATCAATGGAAATGGCAGGAGATAGCCCCTCAATGTAGTCTACATCGGGCTTCTCCATCTGCCCTAAGAACTGACGGGCATAGGCTGAAAGAGACTCCACATATTTGCGCTGTCCCTCAGCGTAGATGGTATCGAAAGCCAGAGAGCTTTTCCCCGAGCCAGAGACGCCGGTGATGACCACCAGCTTGTCGCGGGGAATAACCACATCGATGTTCTTCAGGTTGTGCTCTCGAGCCCCCTTAACAAAAATGGCATCCAATGACATGGTGCTATCTATATTTAATTGTAACACCCAGAAGAATAGTCAAACAAAGGGATCTGAGTTGGCCTGTGGCGATTTGAACTGTGGAGTGCCAGCGGGTAGTCAACTATCAGTCGGTGCTATCTACATGCTATGCTGTACGCGCGCGAGAGCCTAAAACAAAAAGCCTCCTGGCAGTGGCATATTTTCCCAGAGGAGCCCCCCAAGTATCGTCTGCGCTGAGGCGTTTCACTTCCGTGTTCGGGATGGGAACGGGTGGGGCCACCTCGCTCTAACCACCAGAAGGCATTTTGAATTATAACACGGCCCTTAAGGAAAAACAACTGGATTTCAAGTGGGCTTAATAGTCTTATGCCGCTCTCTTCTATCTTGTCCCTCCAGAGCAAGGAGGATTATCCCATCTTGCTGAGGAGGGGATAAGGTGAAGGCGATCCCGACTGATAGACGATCCCGATCTCCGCCAGATTATCTGTTGAAGGGGTAGTGGTTTCATGTTATAGTGAAGGATGTCTGTCATACGATTTAGTGATCGTCTTAAGCGAGATAAAGTGCCGACGCCGATCTCACATTGGCGTAGCGAGGTGACGGAGGGATCGCATAGTGGTCTAGTGCGGGCGCCTGCTAAGCGCTTACCGGGTCTAAAAGCTCGGTCGTGGGTTCGAATCCCACTCCCTCCGCCAGAGAGAACAGAATCTCACCCAGTGGGAAATCCGATGGCACATTAGTCGTCCTGCCAACGATGGGGATATCTGCCAGCGCAAGCATGCCACAACTTGTTGCGAGAATATCAACCACACCCTGGTGCTAATTCTCCTGTAGTCTCATGCACGTAGGATAAGGAAACGCAATGCCTTGCTATTACATCTGGACCATCGGCTGTCAAATGAACAAAGCAGATTCAGAACAGATAGCTGGCTATCTGGAAGACGCTGGCTATTCCTCTGTAACCAGTGCCGAAGAGGCCGACTTCGTTTTGCTGAATAGCTGCGTGGTGCGCCAGAATGCCGAGAACAAAGTGCTCAACAAGCTGAACTCCGTCAGGGCGTTGAAGAAGAGATCCCCTGATGTCACTGTCGCCCTCACTGGTTGCCTGGTAGATTCCCAGACTGAGGAACTGAGAGAACGATTCCCCTGGGTCGACCTCGTCTTCCGACCACAGCAGTGGGAAGTCCTCTCCCAATGGCTTGAAAGCCACGAGGCACCTCGCTTCGAAGGGATAAGCTGCCCCATTTCTCGCAAGCCTCCTGTCAGCGTCTATGTCCCCGTCATGCACGGTTGCAACAATTTTTGTTCCTATTGCATCGTCCCCTACCGCCGGGGAAGAGAGAAAAGCCGCGATTTGGAGGAGATTTGCTGTGAGGTTCGGGCTCTGGTCAAGCAGGGTGCCAGGGAGGTCACTCTCCTCGGTCAGAGTATCGGCTCCTACGGACACGACCTGCCTTACAAGACTGATCTGGCTGACCTATTGGGTGAATTGAACCGAACAGAAGGTTTGCTACGCATACGCTTCCTGACGAACCACCCCAAAGACATGAGCCAGAAACTGATACACGCGGTAGCCAAACTGGAAAAGGTCTGTGAGCACCTCAGTCTGCCCCTTCAAGCTGGCGATGACGAGATTCTAAGAGCAATGAGGCGGGGCTACACCTCAGAGCAATACCAGAATCTGGTAGCCCAGATACGCTCCGCCATTCCTGACGTGGCTCTCAGCACTGATGTCATCGTCGGCTTCCCTGATGAAACCGACGAGCAATTCCAGAGGACCATGGACATGATTCAGCGAATCCGATTCGATAGGGTTCATGTGGCTGCATATTCGACGAGACCAGGCACTATTGCCTCAAGAAGATTTGACGATAATGTCCCCGCTGAGAAGAAAGATCTCCGACTTCAACAGGTGGAAGCTCTGCATGAATCCATCGCTGCCGAAATCAACGCGGCTTTCCTGGGGCAGGCGGTCGAGGTTTTGGTAGAGGGGAAAAAGAAAGGCAAATGGCTGGGCCGTACCAGGGGGGACAAGCTGGTATTTTTTTCGGGGAACGAATGCCTGGGAAACGAAGCTTTTGGAAACGAATGCCTGGGAAACGAAGCTTTTGAAAACGAATGCCTGGGAAACGGCGCTCTTGGAAACGAATGCCTGGCGGGGCAACTGGTGCAGGTCGAGATCGAAAAGACCAGCGCCTGGGCACTTCAGGGGAGAAGGTGTAGCTAGCGTTTTCTTTGCGAAGCGGCGGTTGCGGCCCACTCACTGCTGCACTATATTGGTGGTTCTCTAACGTTAATCGCTAATTTCTGGGGTGAGTGGCGTTTGCCTTTCGAGAAGACAATGGTATAATTAGGGGCATTGTGACGGTCATTTTTGTGTCTGACCGAATTAGAGATTGGCCTGGTGTTGAAGGGTATGAGTGAGGGCAGAATAAGTATGAGGTTGCTGCCCAGGAGAAGCATCACCACCCCAGGTTGATTATTTCACGCGATTCAGGAGGAGGCCGTTGGGAGACGTTGCTTTTTTTCAAAAACGATTCATGCCGCTGTCGGAAGCGAAAATAGGGATTATGACGCATGCCCTTCACTATGGCACAGCCTGTTTCGAAGGGATCAGGGGAAACTGGAACAGTGAAGAGAAACAGATTTACCTCTTCCGTGTCAGAGAACACTTCGAGAGACTAAAGAAGAGTTGCCACATATTGAAGATCGGCCTTCCGTATAGCGTTGATGAGCTGTGCCAGTTCACGGTGGAACTGGTGGGGAAGAATGGCTATCAGGAGGATATCTACGTTCGGCCTCTGGCATACAAGAGCTCTCAGGTGGTGGGGGTGAGGCTGCACAATCTGGAAGACGATTTCCTTATGTTCGTCATTCCTTTCGGGCCCTATTTAGACTTAAATAAGGGCTGCCGATGCTGCGTCTCCACATGGCGCCGTATTGATGACAACATGATCCCGCCTCGAGCCAAGGTAACGGGCCTTTACGTGAATAGCGCTCTGGCGAAGACAGAAGCCTGGGAGAACGGCTTTGACGAGGGCATCATCCTTAACCAGGACGGCCGTGTCTCCGAAGGGAGCGGGGAGAATATCTTTCTCGTTGTGGAAGGCAAGCTGGTCACGCCACCTTCATCGGATAACATTCTGGTGGGCATTACCCGGAATACGATAATCGAGTTGGCCAGGAACGAGCTGGGCATGGAAACGGTAGAGAGATCCATCGGCCGCAACGAGCTTTATATTGCGGACGAGTGCTTCCTCACGGGGACCGCAGCCCATTTGGCCCCGGTTATTGAGATTGACCACCGCCGCATAGGCGAGGGAGTTGTCGGCAAGACGACCAAGAAGCTGCAACAGCTTTACTTCGACGTGGTGCGCGGTAAGAACTCCAGGTACATCGACTGGTGCACCCCTGCCCGCTCCCACAAGGCAGTGGTATGAGGGCTTTTGCCAGCGGGCAAGAGGTTGAAGCAACCTCGGTGGCATAGCGTTTGAATTGTGGAACTAGTATCACGTGAAGAATACATCGCCTTTGCTTTCATGGCCTCCGTGGGGGTGTTACAGCTCGTAGGCGCTTTCACGCAGCTTAGAGGGTTACTCTTCTTCAGGAATCGGGCTGTTACCTGTCTTCTCTCCTCGGTGCTGATAGTAGGTTCTTTCTACTGGTTCTTCGCGCGGGACGACCGCTGGGATAACATCCTGCGCCATACCAGTCTGGAGGGAAAGCAGCAGTTCCTCTATTTCTGCCTGGCGGCCTTCCTGGCAGTGATGTTTACCCTGGCCTTTTCCTCTTTGCTAGCCGCCCTCAGGGCTAAGAGACAAAACAAGGGTATGTCTAATCCTGGCCAGACGACTGATCCCGATCCTGATCCTGGCGAGGGGCTGGATAAGCTGAAAGAGATGAGCTACTTCGAGGGAGTGAAGCACAGCTTCAAATCCAGGCGAGATTAAATGAACTGGTTTGATGATCGGATAATCTTAGGGCTGACAGGCGCGGTGGGCAAGTCCAACATACTGGACAGGATCATGATACTGTTGGCCACTGATTACTTCATACCGGTGGTCATTGCCCTGATGCTGCTGTCTCTGTGGTATATGGGTCGAGACAGTGTTGAGAGGGAGCGCAATCAGCGGGCGCTGATGATTGCCGCCACGGCCATGGGTTCAGCCTGCGGCTTTGTTCTGGCGCTTAATCATCTCTGGCCGGGACGGAATCATCCCTTTGAGGATATGCCTCAACTGATGCTCGTTGTAAACCAGATTGCGTACCCTATT
This sequence comes from Chloroflexota bacterium, assembly GCA_016876035.1. Classification (GTDB taxonomy): domain Bacteria; phylum Chloroflexota; class Dehalococcoidia; order UBA2247; family RBG-13-53-26; genus VGOE01. Next base: position 1,109 of record VGOE01000071.1, on the reverse strand, counting down.
AAAGACCCCACCTTTCCCAGCAACACGGCAGCCGTTACCTTTGCCGCACCTGCCGCCGTGTGGCAGTGGAACCGCAAGATGGGGTTACTGCTCCTTATCCCTGGCATCCTCATGCCCCTGGCCAAAATGTACGCTGGCCTCTACTACTTCACAGACATACTGGCTGGCGCTGCCGTGGGAATAGCCACCGGCTACTTCATCAGCAAGGTAGCCATGCCCTGGTTTGAACCTATCATCAGCCGGCTTCTCAAGGCACTGCGGAAGCTGTGCATCGCCTAGAGGCCAGGAAGTGACAGCGCCTCAGCCCAGTGGGTATACAAGAGGCGTCGCCTTTTCTTGGCATACTCCACTTCCCACCCGACTAAACAGCAGATGTCTACGTTACTTCTTACCCTCCACCGCTATAATCTCCTCCGAGGCTGTAAGGCTGATACGCGACGTCAGTCATGAAGTTTTCTATTTTGCTTTCGGTATCGTATAAGATCGGGTAGGGCTTTGGTAGAAGTTGAACTTCGACTTGCAGTTCGGGCATTCGTAGCGCTTCACTTGGTAACTACGAAATTTCCAGGACTTGAATGGGTTGGTTGAAACAGACCTGCTACATGCCGGGCAGGATATTTTATTCATAGATGCCCTCCTATCATAGTCAATTTGAGATTAACATCCAGTTGAAAAGAATCATCCTCCAGCCCCCTCCACCACCGCAATTTCTTCCGGAGTGAGACCATAAAGCTCATACACCATCCGGTCAATCTGGCGCTCTAATTCCTTAACCTTGTTTTGCTTGGCGGGATTAGAAAGGTAATCTTCATGTTTGGTGATGGCGAGGATTTGGTCAACAATATCTACAATCGGTTTTTGCCGGTTGGGATTTTGAACCACACACTTTGGAATAGGAATTTGCGTTACATAGTAGTCAATAAAGTGCATCGTGCGAATCGCGCGATTATAAACCAAGTTATAGGCGTACCAATTGCAGAAGGTGGATTGATAGTAGCCCAATAAGAATGTTGTGCTTCAATGGAAGTCGGACAATCAGCTTTGAGGAAAAATGTTAGGCCCTCCTGGGGAAGTATAATGATCGATAGGAGGGAGTAATACTGTGGAGA
>VGOE01000070.1 GCA_016876035.1 Chloroflexota bacterium | reverse complement strand
TCTGCCATTTCAAGGTAGTTCCCCATTGGCACCTCCATCGCTTTTGATGGAGTATGCCGCATTTCCCTACCTTAAATGGCGGATTTTGACCTGTCCCTCCCTGGCGTATTTTGGGTGTCCCCTAACACTGGGTGCTATTCAACCTTCCAGTCTGGTGGATGGGCTGAGAGTGCGTAGCGGCAACATAATGGTGGGAGACAAGAATCTCATTGCTGAATTCTATCGAGAGAAGAGGTTCAACAATTACATGGTGGGGGAAATTCACGTTGTGGACAATCGCCTGACCCCAAATACTCGAAGAGACGACTTTGAGGACAACGCAACAAGAGACAAGTTTTACACGAGTTTCCTTAGGGAAATTGGGATACCCTACTCAGTCAAGATAAGACAAAGGTCAAGAGAGAGAAGCATAGCGAAACACCTCGAAGATGCCCAGGCCGTAAGCCGGAGAGCCGAGAAAATCGTAGAACGCGGTTATCTCGCACAGCTACAAAAGCAAGAAATCTCAAATAGATTGGCACAACTCATGAAGAATGAAGAGGACGTGTTGGCAAACAAGTATCTAGAAGGCTTGATTCAAATGGTTATGCATTCAAGTCATGTGCTAGACAAACAGAATGGGCTGTTGTCTGAGAGCAGTATTGAAGTCTGTAAGAAGATATTCGAGACTATGTATCGCGAAACGCCGAGCAGGGCAGAAGCAGAAGTACTTGTAGAGAAGGTTTTGAATGATCTACTTGCTGACTGGGTAGGCAGGTAGCACAAAGTCTTGCCTCTTAGCCACAGTTCTGCACGTTGCAGTCCCGTTTTGGAATGTTGCCGACAGCCCCAAATATCGCACAGCTACACAATCCTCAGTATTGTCCAGCAAGGTACGGACCTGCTTAGCAGAGCAACATTTGGTCATCAAAAGCGCAAACTCTCTCAGGAGTCTGTCACCCCGATAAGGGGGGCTTAATGTCATGACTGGGCCATAGCAGAACTTCCTCGGCCGCAGATGGCACTGTGTGCCTGCCAATGGGGAGTCCGAAGGATTCAGGTTGTCGATAGGCATCACAGAGCGATGGTTTTTCATGAACCCAGCGGGTTAGTTGTCTGTATGGACATGCCTATGCAAAGTCGCTGCCCTCTTTGAGTGCTTCGTGAGCTACGTAAGCAGGTTTCCGCCATCTGCCACTATCAAGGAACCTGTCAAGTAGTCCGAGGCTGGGGTGGCCAGGAAGAGCACCACTCTGGCAATGTCGTCCGGCTCACCCGTGCGGCGTAGAGGGAAGCGCTCCAAGAACTTGCTCATCAGTTCGGCGAGATCTTTGTCATCGGTGGGCACGCCGGCGTCCGCCTGCATCTTGGTTCCGCCAGGTGTACCGATAATGCCATAAGGGGCAACAGCATTCACCATAATGCCATGAGGGCCAAACTCCAGGGCTAAGGCTTTGGTGAGCGAGATCACCCCACCCTTTGAGGCGCCATAGTGTACCATTTGCCCAGAAGGACGCAGAGCGTCTACCGAGGCTATGTGGACGATCTTACCACCGTGCCCTGCTCTGATCATCTCTCGTGCCGCGGCCTGAGAGTAGAAAAAGGCGCTCTTCAAGTTGGTATTATGTACGACATCCCACTGCTCTTCAGTCATCTCAAGAGAGGGCGCTATGGGGAAAATGCCTGCATTGTAGATTAGGATATCAAGGCGACCGAAAGTCTCTATTTGGGCCTTTATCACTCTATTCACATCGGCCAGGTCACTTGCGTCGGCGCGAACAGCCTGGACCTCACCGCCTAGTGCCCTTATTTGCTCCACAGTGTCCTGCATGGCCTCCACATCTCTGCCAGTAACGGTCACGCCTGCGCCTGCCTCCGCCAAGCGCAGGGAGATAGCCTGACCGATACCTTTCGATCCGCCTATCACCATAGCGCCTTTCCCGCTCAAATCGAAGAGTTTTGCAATAGTCGGAGTTGTCATCTTTGCACCTCTTATTTGCTATTCTCACAAGGCGGTCAGGCCCTTTGCAGCTTACGTTCAACGAGCAGCAGGATAGCGTCGTTCCAAGTTGTTGGTTAAATAACTGGTGCCTACTGCCTTACCCCATCAAACGCGTCACCAATAGCGTGAGCGCGCCAGTCTATCGGAAAGAATAGTCAGCTACGAGACCATCTTCACAACTAACTACACCACCTCAAATTCGCACCGTAGCTACATCGCGACTCCGCTTCTCGCTGGCAGCCACCAGCGACAGTCGGGTCGTCCGGCAGGCTCCGCAGCCCTCTGACCGGCGAGACTCTAAGACTGGATGTTAACCCCTCGTGTAACTTGTTCCTCGCTATTCCTCGATCTTATACTCCCACTGGCAGGCGATTTCGTCTGGGCTTTTGCGTGGAGGCACCTTCAGACCGGTTATCTTTATCTTGGGATTGACCCAGTATGCCTCCATAACCTTTGGACACAGCACGTGGCAAACCGGCTCTATCAGTTCCGGCATCGATTTCTCCCAATCCAGCAACCCGGCGCACTGCTTTACGGTCACAATGACGTGATTAGGACTTATGACCTTAGTTTCAGACGGATACTCCTTTCCTATGGTGTTGTCCAAAGGTAGTTGTACCAACTTCAGAGAATCAACTGCGGTATTGAGCTGAAAGTTGCCTATCTCCGCCAACCTGGGATTCACGGTCCTTCCTACCTGCTGCCACATTTCCGTGGAGCACTCTAGGGTTGCCTCAATGCCAAGCCTACTGACGACTGCTGCGAACCAGGCATCATCTTTCACTTTCCACGCCCATTGCCATACCTCCATCAGTTTAAGGAGAAATTCCTTGGAGAAATCGCTGAATTTCAGATCCGGCTTGTACGGGCCGCTGTAATCCTGTAGCTCCGGCACTTTATGCCTCCTTTCCATACACACCAGCTCTTTTTGTTTGTGGTTTAGCCATGGGCACACTACCGATTAAGGCGTGCCCCAAAGTTTGCGTGGTGATTCGGTGACGTCCCAATCTGGGCTATGCTGGGACCAGCAAATCTGTGCGCCGTGCATCGATTCTGGAAGTGAGTAGTTCTGCATCCCCGCGATATAGGGTATCGGCTCGTCACTGATAAACGTTACTCCCTTCTTCACCAGATCTGTCATCGTCTCTTTTATGTCGGTGACCTCGAAGTTTATGAGAGATATTCCTTCCCCTTTGGTCTTGAGGAACTCAGCAACAGGACTGTCCTCTTGGTCTGACCCTATGAGACTGAGCGCAATATCCCGTATAGGAAAGATAGCCACCTTGACCCCCGGAAAGGGAAGGTCTTCAGCCTTCATAAAGATGGGTTTCATACCTAAGACATCGGAATACTTCTTGACTGCCGCATCAAAGTCTTTCACAGTTATGCATACCTCGCAAAGTCTCGTGATCATTTTGCCCCCTTTCTATGATTCTCTTTACATTCTTGACCAAAACCACTGCGCAGAGCTAGTCCTATCGTGTTCTGAACTTGGGTTAGACAAATGCTTTTGACATCGCTTCGCCCCCGCAAGTGTCTTGAAAGCCCAGATGGCTCCTTTTCCTATTCAATCGCAAACCAGTCACTGCGTAACAGAAAATCCTCCGTCTCAGCATCCCATTCCCATATCTTCACGTTATCAAAGGCGTACCGCCTGGTCTCACTGAAGCCCCATTGCGGAATGCCTTCCCAGATGCCGCCCTGCGGTGGCTTGTAGTTGATGGCCGCGTTGTTGAAGGCCTCAGCACTGAAATTCTCCGCCCCTACTTCCTCCACTGCCGCCCGCACTACCTCGAAGATTGCCATCACATTCTGAAATGCACCTAGATAACCGTATCCAGAAGCAATCAGATCCCTAGCTTCCCCGGCGTGGTATCTCTCAAGGGCTTCTCTGGCCAAGTCCACGAGAGGGAGCGACTCCTTCCACAGTGGACATGTGACTCCAGCCAATGTTCCATCAAGCGCCTGCCAGCCGCAGCTATCTTTCAATAGCTTCTCGTACATTAGTGTGCAGTTGAGGTCGAGCAGCTTTCCCTTATAGCCCTTGGCCCGGTACTCCTTTAGGAATGGCCCAATGGAGTAACCCCATGAGGCCACATAATCGCAATCCTTCAACTTATCTGCCTCACCACCAAAGAACACCGACCCGACAGGAACCATGAAGTCACCCTTCCATTCGAACTTGTCACTGTGACTCTGACAGTATCCCTTCATTGCCTCCATAATGCTTTTGCCGGTAGGCTCGGACCAGGCTGTAAACCCGATCTTGGCTGGTCTACCTGTCGGAAAATCAGCATCGTTTTGAGCGACCCACCCTAGAAGACCGCACATGCCCCGGGCTAGTGGGGGGGAGAAACAGAATACCCACCCCGGAGGCTCTATGAGGGTCTCGGTCACAGTTAGCGAAACTAGAGGCACACCGTCTCTTTCCGCAAAAGGCCTTAGTATCTCTGCAGTCTGAGGAAGAACAGCTATAACCAACTGTGCACCACGCCCTTTAACCCAGTCATAGCCTGGTATGTCCTTGGAGGGATCTAACTGATTATTGTAACTCGCTATCTTGATCTTGACACCAGGGATAAGGTCATTTTCATTGTAGTAAGCTGCCAGGTCCAAGATTCCGTAATGAAGGGGTTGAAGCGCCGGTGCGCCTGCCCCCGTGAGGTCCGTGATTTGACCGATGGTGATCGTCACCTTTTCTTCATCTTTGCCACCGTTGCAGCTCAGGCACAGCATACTGATCATAGCTAGCACCAGAAAACAGGCTATCGCCCTTTTCCAATAGTAGTTCATTCTCACCCCTCCTTTTCTGCTGGCGAAAGCAGCCCTCGTGGCAATAGGCATTCTGGCTCATCTGGAGGAGAGCGACAATCGCCAGACTACTCTAATACCGCCCGCGTTTAATTCTTCAGTCCCCCAGATACTTATCAAACATACCCTCAGTGATCGGGGCCAACTGAATAAGCTCTTGCCAAGCTTTGTACCCCTTCTCGTCTACTATCTTGTCCATCATAGTGACCTCATACACGCATGCCGGTTCGTCCTTGCTTTTCCGAGGAGGGAGCTTCAAGGGAACACACTTTATTCTCGGATTAAACATCCAGGCGGTATACTGGAACTGCTGGACAGACATCTCGTCGCACATGAAGTGCATGAGCTCCAAATTGTTTGTTTCCTCACACTGCTCCATAGCAAGGCACTCGTGAATGGTTATTATCCCGTGCTTCTCGTCCTTCAACTCGCACGTTACATGCTTCTCTGTCCCGACCGTGGGAGAAAGCTGCCAGAATTTCAGCAAGTCAGCCACAGTGCCATCGCCTGTACGGATATTGAATCTGCGGCAAATCACCCTGCACTCATGTGGGCAGATTTGATACCAGAACAAGCGATTTCTCTCCAAAGCCAACTGAAAGGACATTGGCTGGACTTCCTCGCCGTTGGAAGCCTTGAAGCCCATCATGTCCATGCCGACGTAAAACGTGCTTGATAGCCCGTAAAGAATGGACACATCCCTAAAAGCCTCTGCCAGTAGTTTTGGGGTGAAATCCGTTAGCTTCATATCTTGTTTGAACGGCCCGCTATAGTCCTTTAAGTTACCCAATTGTGCCTCCTTTCTATTCGCCAGCTATGCGCTTCGCATGAACTTGATCGACTATTGATCTTCATTGTACTTTTGGCGCCCGCACCTCCTTTCTCGCTACCAAAGGCACTCTGTTACTTCGCAAATCCGTATCTCATAACATCGCAGATTTCCGCCGTAAGCTGGAATGCTATCTTAGAGAAAGCCACCGATATCCGATACCTTCCAGCAGGCGATTCGCGCCACTACGACCCTCGCCGTAGCCAACACTTTTGCGCAGAGAAACACAAAACCACTGCTCATAAACCGACATTGCCGCGTATTCCGTTCACCCGATCTTTTGCCTTCACACTGTCCATTAGACGCTGAATTGGGCTGGGTAAAACGAGGGAGTCCTATATCTTGGACCTAAGCTGGCAGCCCAAAAGCAGATCTTACCCTCGCCATATCCTCCTTTGACGGAATTGCCCGGCCTCCGACTCTGCTCGGAATTGGCAGACCTACTCCCTTCCGAATGTCGACAGCCATCTCGGCGGTCTTGGCAACTACCATAACAGGATCCAATATGGGCACATCTTGGCCTCTGACCGTAATCTTATTGAAGCCAGCCATGCTGCAAAGCGGGCCTGTGCCGCAACAACCAATTATTATCACGTCAGCACCATCAGCCACGCATTCCCTGGCCACTGCTTCGGTGCTTTCAGCGGCAACCTTTGGATCCTGTATGTATCTCGGAAAAGCCTCTGGAAATGGGTCCTTATCCAGCCTCACACCATTAGGAATCAGCCGGCCCTCCAGGCGGTGCAACCTGACTTGCTCCTCGACTTGGGGAACCTGGTTTGGCATATTGGCAGTGATTATGGCGAACTTGCGACCTAATTGACACGCGAAAAGCATGCTTGACTCAGCAGGTCCGAAAACCGGCATATTGACAGCGTGCCTGGCCTCAGCGACCCCGGGGTCCCCAAAACAGTTCACCCAGGCAGCATCAAAGCCCTCCTTCTCTGCTTCGATGACTGCCTCCACGATCCCCCTTTTGTTGAGCAGGCTGAAGTAAGGGTTGTCGAAGTCGAGGTAATTGTCTCCCATCAGTCCACTCTTCAAACCCTTCAGGATCACCTTCGTGTCCGGCCGCAGCACTTTTTCAAAGCTTGGCTTCAATATGCCAAAAGCCATATCACGGAACTCTTCGGGCAACTGAGAAGCCTGAATCATGCATAATTTCATTTTGCCTCCTTTTCCGCAGTAGTTCGGATCGCCGGCGTCTGAGTCAAAGCAATGCTGAGCGCAGCAATTGTGTCCGTGCCAGGTTTCATATCTTTCATCAGACTATTTATAAATCCGTCATCGACCTCAGTGAATCTGGGCTACCCGGCCGGCAGCCCACCACCAGAATTGTTCGCCCCTTTCCTAAAGAATCTTATCCCGGGGCTCAGGCTATACCTCGGATAGTTGCCTGCCCTTCTAGCTTACCGCTCAAGAGTAACAGACTTCTCCCCGGTTACTTTTTCACGCCTGAGATGCCCGTCACGTCTTAAGAACCTGCACCAAGGCTGTGTTCGAAGGAAAGGCTCCGCCAGGTGAAGGATGATCTCTGGTCAGCACGTTGGCCGAGCCTCCCCTGTCCACCCCATTCTCATCAGGGTTGAACCAGGCTCCCTGCGGTATGTCCACCACACCCGGCATGATCCGCTCTGTCACCTTGGCGCTAATGATCATGCCTCCCCTTTCGTTGAAAACCCTCACAAGGTCTCCGTCTCTTATACCTCTAGCTTTGGCGTCAGCGCTGTTGATATACACTGCCTGCGGCTCGACCTCTCTCAGCCAGGGCAGGTTGTCAAACTGGCTATGCGCCCGGCGCTTGGAGTGAGTCGTGATAAGCTGCAAAGGGTATTTCGCGGCCAAAGGATCGTCTATGCTTTCCCATGTCTCAATGTACTTGGGTATGGGAGGCAGATCTGCTATGCCCATGTCAGCAATCATCTGAGAGTAGATTTCTATCTTGCCCGAAGGCGTGGCAAAGGGGTAGTTCTCTGGATCGCGTACCTGATCACTGAAAGCCACATACGGCTGTGGCATGGGAACCTTGTGGACGGCGCTCTCTCTAAAGGCATCATGGTCAGGGATAGTGCTCCCCTGGATAAGCTGGCTTAACCAGTCCTCCTCCGTCTTCTCACTATAGTTGGCAATGCCCAATCGAGCCGCCAGTTCGGTGGTTATCTCAAGCGGCGTCTTCGATTCATACTTCGACTCAATGACCTTGTTCCTATAGCCGTAGGAGTCAGGCGTAGCAAAACCAATGACAAGGTCACGCCTCTCGAGGAAGGTGCATACGGGAAGCACTACGTCGGCAAACCTGGCGGTGGGTGTCATGAACTGTTCTTCGACCACCACGAGCTCCAGTTTCTCAAATGCCTGGACAATCTTGTTTATGTTGGCACTCTGATTAAGAAAGTCGCTGCTCTGCACATACAGGAGCTTGACGTCAGCCGGGTATCCGCCGGCCTTGCCTTTGAGTATGGCATCAGTCACCTTATGAATGTTCAGCGCACCGGGTCCATTTAGGTAGATGTCACGAGTAGGCAGTTTCCCTTTAGTAATAGGAGCCTCGGATTCGACAGGATTATCAGGGATTTCCATCGATGGACCAGTGGAGAAGAAGGGCCCAGGTCCAAACACGGCGCTCGCTGCTGATCCCCCGGAGATGCCGATATTGCCAGTCATGGCAGCCAGGATACTGGCTGCCCGATGATATTGCTCACCATAAGCAGTGCGTCCGGGGGCGAATCCGACCATTAAGGCCGCCGGTTTGCTGCTGGCGTACTCTTCGGCCAGGCTCTGTATGCTAGCAGCTGGAACGCCAGTGATGCTCTCTGCCCAAGCTGGAGTCTTAGGAATGCCGTCCTCGATACCCAGAACATACACCTTGAACGTCTCGAAACCCAGGGTGTACCTGTCAAGGAAAGTCTGATCCTGAAGGTTTTCTGTTACGATGACATATGCCATAGCTATCAGCATGGCAGCGTCAGTCCCAGGCCTGATCGGTATCCACTGATGAGCAAAGGTGGCCGTAGATTCAGTATATCGCGGGTCGACTGAGATGATTCTTGTCCCGGTTTCTCTGGCTCGGGCGAGATACCAACTGGTATTGGTGTCACACACGGTATTGGCGGGGTTCCACCCCCACAATATTATCAAGCGCGAGTTAAACAGGTCATCGCGGCTGCTTTTTGAGAAGCCAGGTCCGTAGGTCGTTAGCTCAGAAAAGGCAAGCCCCTCGCAAGAGAATATGCCCCAGGGCCGCGAGTAACCACCCATCAAGGAGAGCAATCTACCCACCCTAGCAGGGCTATCGTGCAGTACAGCCATATCCCCACCAGACGAGAGGTGGAGAATAGCCGCTGGGCCATATGTCTCCTTGACCCGTCTAAGTTCTTTGGCTACAGTATCCAGCGCTTCATCCCAAGAAATCCTCTCGAATTTGTCCTTCCCCCGGGCGGCGACCCTTCTCAGAGGGTATTTTAGTCGATCGGTGGAATAAATCCTCTGCCTATAGGCCCGTCCCTTCAAACAAGCCCTAAGCTGCGGTTCCTCTCCTTCATCAGTCTCTATTCTCGTGATTACCCCATCTTTGACATGCGCCTTCAGAAGACATGATCCACCACAGTGACTCGCGCAGAACGTTGTCACTACTTTCTCTGTCTCACGAGGTTGACTACTGCTCATGCTCATGCCTCTAATGTCTTTCCTAACAACGCAGCACCGCTGCCGCTACTCCTTGCCGGATTCGACTGTGAGATAGTTGTCCTAGCCAGCCCAATGCAATTATCCGCGTTGGCTCTATGTATGACTGCAAGTTGCTTGGGCTACCCCGGTGTCACACGGTTCGAACGTACTGCTCATAGTTGTTGAACTGGCTTCTCTGGTGTTTCTTTGTTCACTCCTGGGTTTACTCCTGGTCAACATCGGTCGAATCGTCGAGGATGCCAGAACCGAGTATCTTTCTTCTCTCGCAGCCATCGTCGATGCCATTAACCCCTGCTCGACGTTCAGTGGTTCCACCATCCAAGCCCTCTCCCGAATCCCCCACAAGAAATGAAGCTAACCAGTACCCGCGCTGCCACCAGTATCAATATCAAATTATAAATACACAACCGAGAAATTCCAGTCGTATCCGATGGATAACTAGGTGAGTGTGGGTCAGGCAACATTGAGGAGACTTTGCGCAATTTGGCAAGCTTTCTTGATACGACAGGTCAGCAGCCCTCCTACATTAATTCCATCGGTTGCAGGCCTTTTGCAGAAATCTGTATTTTGCAACCAGACTCCAAGAAGGCCTTTACCATCGAGGCGAAGATAGTGGCCAGGCGCATAGGGTTAACGCAGATCACAACCCAGGCATATTCTGTATGCCGAGCTTCGTCGATCCTGAGACGTGGCGTTCAACATGCAACCTGCCTATAGTTAGGGTTGCCCTTCTTGTGTTATATTAGTTCTAGCCCGAAAGCTCTGTCGACCAGTTTGAAGCTGGTGTGAAAGGCTCGATCAAGCCCTTGATGAGAAAGGACGAAGGAAGTGGTCTTGGTGCCGTGTCAACAGTAGCGCACATATTGGAGGACAAGATGTACGAGTGGAACCTACGTGACCCGTATTTGAAAGCCTGGCTACGGGTGCGCCAAGCCTGGGAGGCTCTGGAAAGGGCTATGGAAATGGAACTGGAACCGCTGCGTGCCACTCTTTCTCAAATCGACATCCTCCTGGTCTTACGTGGCAGCTCTGTGCCGTTGACCCCGACCCAGATAGCCTCCTACCTATTTCGGGCGCAACACAGCGTCTCCGGTCTAATAACGCGGATGGAAAGAGCGGGCTACGTCAAGAAGGTCAGGAGTAAGAAGGATCGCAGATTGGTAGAAGTTGTGATGCAACCCAAGGGGGAAGAACTGGTGAATCGAGCACTGGCTTCAGGTTTTCGCTACGCCCGCCGAATAGTGGAAGCTTCGCTGACTGAAGAGGACATCAAGGTCTTGGATGTGCCTTTGAAGAAGCTTCGTGACGGTGCCCTACTCGAAATGGGATTGACAACAAGACCCCTGCCGAAGACCTTTGATACCATGGGAACGTGAACAGAGGAATTATCTTAGTGCTCCATAGCGGATACCGTAGCGATCCTTAGCCGGCTGACTCTTTGCGCTTGCTTCCTGGCTTCTTTCCGTCCCCACCTTGACCCTCTCCCAGGGTATCACCGCTCCAGTTGGGCATAGGTCACCGTTCCTCCCCAGGGATAGAGTTCTCAAATCAGTGGAGTAAACACAGTGTGGCCCAACAAACCTCCGTTGAAATCAGCCTGTGGTGACTGTATACTCCGCTATGAGTGATAGCCTCAGTTTGGCTGAGTCGAAGTTGATTCAACTCTGGGAGGTATGAAATGAAAAGGTTTCAGGACAAGGTTGCTCTGGTGACCGGCGGAGGCTCGGGAATCGGCCGTAGCACTGCCTTGGCTTTCGCCAAGGAAGCGGCAAACGTGGTCATTGCCGATGTGGTTGCCGAGGGCGGGGAGGAGACACTCAGGATGATCAGAGACATGGGCACGCAGGCCATCTTTGTCAAGACTGATGTCACCAAAGAGAGTGAGGTCAAAGCCCTGGTTGAGAGGGTGGTTGGAACGTTTAGCCGTCTGGACTATGCCTTTAACAACGCTGGTATTAATGGTGTCAACGGAGAGCCAGTATCCTTCACCACTGTTTCTCAGAATAGTTGGAATCGCGTTATTGACACAAACCTCAAAGGCGTATGGCTCTGTATGAAATATGAGATTGAGGAAATGCTTAAGCGCGGTGGAGGGGCCATCGTCAACACGGCTTCGGTGGCTGGGTTGGTCGGCATGGGAGGCCATCCGGCATACACTGCCAGCAAACACGGCGTGGTAGTGTCAAGAGAAGTGTGTAAATTGAGGGATAGGCTTCTCCTTCCAGGTTGAGTTAAGGTGATTGGTAATGCCATAGATGATCCGATCAACACTCTCAGGGTTCTGGAAACAGCTCATAGGCCT
>VGOE01000069.1 GCA_016876035.1 Chloroflexota bacterium | reverse complement strand
CACTGTGCTGGGTACGTACGACGTCGGCAGCTGGACGTATGACATCTGCTTTGACGGGGCCAACATCTGGGTGACCAATTTCGGAAGGAACAGGGTGACTAAGCTCGGGGGCAGCGATGGCACCATCCTTGGCACCTTTGGCGTCGGTACCAGTCTCGTTGGCATCTGCTTTGACGGCGCCAACATCTGGGTAGCAGACCAAGCTAGGAACAAGGTCATCAAGCTAAGAGCCAGTGACGGCGCGCTGCTGGGCACGTACGCTGTCGGCTGCCTGCCCCTTGGCGTCTGCTTTGATGGCGTCAATATTTGGGTAGCGAACGCATACAGCAACACTGTCACCAAGCTCAGGGCCAGTAACGGTGCGTTGCGGGGCACGTACGACGTTGGCAACTTTCCGTTTGGCATCTGCTTCGACGGCGCCAACATCTGGGTGACAAACGCAGGCAGCGACACTGTCACCAAGTTAAGCGCCACTAACGGCACCATCTTGGGTACATACGCTGTCGGCTACTTGCCCGTTGGCGTCTGTTTTGATGGCACCAATGTCTGGGTGGCGAACTCAGGGAGCGACACTGTCAGCAAGCTCAGGGCGGGCGATGGCACCGTCTTGGGCACGTATGGTGTTGGCAATGCACCTTTTGGCGTCTGCTTTGATGGTGCCAGCGTTTGGGTCACGAACTGGCACGACGACACTGTTAGTAAGCTCAAAGCCAGTGATGGCACAATCCTGGGCACTTATAGCGTTGGCAGTGAGCCACTCGGCATCTGTTTTGACGGCGCCAACATCTGGGTGGCGAACTCAAACAGTGGCACTGTCACCAGACTAAAGGCTAGCGATGGAACTACCTTGGGCACATACGACGCCTACGGTTCGCCGTTTGGCATTTGCTTCGATGCCGCCAATATGTGGGTGACAGACCAATCCAGCAACATCGTGAGCAAGTTTTAGTGGAGCCTCTCGCCGCAGTTTGACTTGGGCGGAGGGATTGGACATAGTTGGCGTCTGGGATGGAGTGAGTTAGGGCACGACAGCCGTGCCTTATAGAACTTCAGGCTGTCTTGGAAGGTCGGAGAACTGGTATCGCTCTATGATAGCTCTATTGCCCGGTAGAGCTTCAGACTATCTTCGAACTTCACTGACCTAGTATAGCGTTCTACCATTGAGATGCTTTCCCATCTGCCGAGCCTCATGATGTGGAGGGAGTCTATACCCTTCTTGGCAAGGATGGAGGCGAAGGCTCTCCTGAAGGTGTGAGGATTGCAGGGTAAGCCGGTCTTCTCCCTCAATCGTCCCAGCATGCCGATTATGCCACTGCGGTTCAGGTCCCACAGCCTGCCGTTAGGAGAATACTGCGACAGCCATTCCCTTAACAGCCTTTCAGTCCTGATACCGAACGGGGCCAGACCTTCCTTGTTGCCCTTGCAAACCACCTTAATCAGCCTATCCTGCCAGTCTATGTTCTTGGGGTCGATATTCGCTAGTTCTGACAATCTGAGTCCCGTATCTGCAAACAGGCTGATGATAGCCTTGTCTCTCACACAGCCAGCCTTGTCAATCAGGTAGTCTATCTGCTCCTTGCTCAAGCTAGGCAATATCTTCTTGTCCACCTTTGGTGACTCCACCGCCAATATCGGGTTATCCTGAGGGTTCACCTTGTACCCCGACTTAGGTGAATACAGCCAGTTATAGAAGGCCCTCAGCGCTCTGTAGTAGGCATGTTTGCCACCATTGCTGCATTGGAGAGAGTCCAGGAACAGCATGATGTCTTGGCCCTTGGTGCCGGTGCTCATTACAGGGTTAGCCAGATTGAGGTAGCACTGGTAGAACCCTATGGTTTGAGGGGAGAGGCCTTGTCTCCTTGACTGGATGAATTTGCTTAACACTTTGTTCGTAGTGTTAAGCAGATGCCGAGGGCGGGACTCGAACCCGCACAGACTGTGAGGTCTAACGGATTTTAAGTCCGTCGCGTCTGCCATTCCGCCACCTCGGCACCAGATCACAAAGAAGAGGGCATTCGGACTAGTTCCTCACAACAAATGAGATTCTTCTCCCGCCTCAGGCGGGCGGATCAGAAAGACACCTATAAACGCTGTCACCCTGATCCTTCCTGAAGGGAAGGAGAAGGGTCTCCTGTTACGAAGCACTAGCTAAGTGCTTGATTCTACTATTTTCGCTCGCCGCTCTCAACGCTGTCGCCAGGTGGTGGTGGCGTGCTGAGAGGTACACGATCGCTGGTAGCTTAATCTCGTGCCTTGATACATCCTCCGCCTACTGGCTTGTCGTTGGCCACTCTTCCAGGACGGTGGTCATCTTGGTACTCTTCTTTTTCCACTGGCCCTTTACTTTGACGTACTCATCTTCGTAATAGCCCCAGCCTATTCTCTTCATGTTCGGCTGCATGACAACGATGTCATTCAAGGCCCATATGCCCCTGGCGGAGGTCTTGCCGGTGATCTCGATCTCGGCGTTATGGCCACCATGGACAGTGATCGTCGAGTCCGCTCCCAGGCTGTCTTTCAAGAACTGGATGATGGCTTTTCTCCCCTCGAACTGCAGGTTTGGCCCGTAGTCTGCGGTGGCACTGGGGGCAAAGACATCCGCCAGATCCTTCCACAGCTTCCTGTCAACGCAGCGCCAGTATTTGGCTTTCAGCCCCTTGATGGCTTCGATATCTTCCAAAACCCTGATCCTTGCTTCCAGTTCCGCTATGGTGGCCATGACAGTCTACCTCCTTTTCAAAATGGGTGAATTATTTGTTTCTGCCGGCAGCCGGCATAGATACCTGTGTAAGTGAAAAGCCTCTGGGTAGGGCAGTCTTGCTGTTATCGTGCTTAGGCTTTGATTGGTATTGCGGAATCAAAAGAGTACCTTCGCGATGTTGCTTGGAAAGCTCTTTCGTGAGCATTGCCTAATGGTTATTGGAGGCGGCGAGCGGACTCGAACCGCTGCATAGGGGTTTTGCAGACCCCCGCCTTAACCACTTGGCTACGCCGCCCTGGTGCCGAGGAGGAGATTTGAACTCCTACGGGCTTACGCCCACCACCCCCTCAAGATGGCGTGTCTACCGGCTTCCACCACCTCGGCTCTTATTTAGCCACGAACATATTGCAAGTCCCCTTGGCTATCACATCCTGGCCGAAGCACTTGCCTTTGGATGGATCGTCTTTCAAGGGTTCAAAGAACTTGCAGTCTTAGCATTGGCGACCCACAGATCCCTTTGGACTATACTTTACATCCATATTCCCTAATCCCCTCAGCCCTTACTACCATGGCAAGAGTGGCAACACTTGAAGCCACGACCGACGGTTCTGGAACTCGAGGCCGAGAGTGACACTCTTTGACAGTGATAGGATAACGTCTTATCTACATTGCGTCAAGGTGCTTTCGCTCTCGTAAGTGGCCTGTCTAGAACGACCCAGACTATGGCTAGGTGTTCTGATTCAGCGCCTGCTGTATCTCCCCACGCCACACCTCCATCCGAAGGGCACAGGCGCTTACCAGCCCATAGCAACCCGCAAGCATCATATCGCCATGAGGAACTGCGTGGTAGGGGTTTAGAGACGACCCAGCCATCAGATATCGGCGTGGGCCCGTTACAGCTACAAAAGGCTGGTCCTGGCCTTGCTCTCCTGTGATGATCACCGCTCCGTGTCCCCCATCGTCATAAACTTCCTTGTTGGTCAGCGTCCCGCGCACCAGCTTAGTGACCAGCAAGTCCATGTGAGCAGGGTCGAGAAGCCCGCTGTGATGCTCGAAGAAGCCGGCTATCGAGTCCCCGTGCAGATGAAAGGCAACCGTATGGGAATTGCCCGCGTTCACCGTTACCACATCATCATGCTGTGAAACCTCGCTATCTTGAAGAGCACCGAGAGCAGCGGCAACGCCAGTATCAAGAAGAAGCAGTGGCACGTCGACTTCGGCGCTGCTGGCTGCTGCCTTCATCCGAGTGAGGTAGTCAGGCAGTTCATGTCTGAGATAGGCAAAGGCCCCGAGCTTGTTCTGCTGTGCCATCAGACGCCGCAGGTGATCGAAGCGGAATAGCCGGTTGGATACCCCAGGGGGAGCGAAACCGTGATCCAGAACGGCAACGGCCAAAGCATCAAAGCTGTTGTCAACCCCGAAGGCATCTAGCGCCTGTCCAATTGCCTTCAAGTCCAGATCCTTTAGCTCCAACACTTCCAGGTCTGGCAAGTGGGGTCTCTCCTCAGCCGCAAGGATAGTCACCCCCATCCCCCTCACCACGTCCAGGTCATCGTGGAAGGTGAGCGCTGCCTCGGTGGTGGCATAAGCTGCCAGCCCCGACCGGGTGTGGCGAGTGAGGGCTCTCTTGGCTGGCCCACCGCCCATCGTTACCCCTACGAACAGGACGGGGTGGCCGAGGGCAGTTGCCTTGGATATGCGTTCGGCAAGAAGGGCAGTGGGTGAGGGCATGATCATCTTGACGCAGTTATGCACTAGCTTTGAAGTGTCAAACAACAGTATGTCCTGGGTCCCAGTGCCTATGTCCACGGCGAGGATGCGCATAGCTTTTCCTGAGTGCTCATCTGAAGTATTCTAGGAAAATGATACCTTCGTGGTTACCAGTGTGCAACATCGGTACGTTTTTCAGGCGAAGAAGATTTTGTCCTGTTCAGACCTGGTAGGGTAGTGTTTCAGCGCTGACACAGAATCCCCACTACCCCCAAGACCTCCTTAATATACTCAGCATACCCATAGCCTGAAAACTGTATAGTATGTCCTGGACACCGCACAACGGCAGATTGCCGAAAAGGAAAAAGAGATGCTATACTGGGCTGATCTGAGGCCAGCAGGTAACAGGGCACACGAAAAGGGAGATAAGCACCTTTGGCCTGGGTGTCTGGTGAATGTGGGGGCAAGTATGAAGATACTTTTGATTGAGGATGATGAAAGCATCATAGAAACTATTTCTCTGGTTTTGCAGATGCGTTGGCCTGAAGCCAAGTTGATGTCTACTGCTCTTGGAGCGGAGGGAGTGGAACTGGTAGAAAGGGAGGTTCCTGACATCATCATCCTTGATCTTGGTCTTCCTGACATAAGTGGCTTCGAGGTATTGAAGCAAGTCCGCGCCTTCTCCTCCGTACCTATCCTTATTCTGACTGTCAAGGCAGGGGAGGCCGACATTGTCAAGGGGCTAGAATGGGGGGCGGATGATTACATGGTCAAGCCCTTTAGACAAGTGGAGCTTCTGGCGCGGCTGAAGGCATTGACTCGAAGGCAAGCTTCTGCCAGTGTGGCAGCGCCGCTGGTATGCGGGAGTTTGCGCTTCAACCCCTCCACACGCCAACTCTTCTGCGGTGGCAGAGAAATAAGTATTACCTCCACAGAGGCTCATATACTTCATCACCTGATGATAAATGCAGGCCGTGTAGTGACTCACTCCAGCTTGGCAGAGGCGGCATGGGGTGAGGTTTACGGGGGCGCCCTCAATAGCCTCAGGGTTCATATTCGGCGCTTGCGGGAAAAGCTTGAAGCAGACCCTGATAAGCCAGTGCTCATCCGTACCAAAGTGGGCGTGGGGTATTTGCTGGCAGCGTCGAACAAGTGATTGGGGCGGAACGCCGGCCTTCCGATGAGGCTACTCCTTTCATCAAGCGGACGGAACTTGTCAAAAACTACTGACTGCCTCTCTACGCGCGCCCTGCTCCAAGGGCGCGCGAATTGGCAAAGCATGTTCCACAGCAGGGGCTTGACAGTTGCCCCCTTGATGGTGCATGATACCTAGCATTACAAGGTATCAGAGGCCGTAGGGCTGGCCTTCGGGCAGGAATTGAGTTGTCATGCTAGCAGGAGATATATATAATGGGCTGGTTATGCATTTCGCCGGCCGAATGCTCTCTTTGACGATTGGTGCAAGGAAACCATGCACTCGCACTGCTTGCTTTCGTGCCTCAGATGTCTCGAGTCTTACTCAAAGCGCTGGCAGTCCTTTCAGTAATGGCGTATTCCCAGGGCATCCACCGACTGCCGCTGACGAACGACATAGAGTCTCCGGACTATGACGACAGAGGCTCACCCAAGAGAAGACATTAAGCTCTCTGTGCTTGACCGTTTTCGAGAGATTAACAGGACGTTTCCCAAGACTAGGGAAATCTTGGAGCACAAGAGCCGCAGGGGGCTGGTGTTTGGCTGGCTTTGTACCTACGTCCCGGAGGAAGTCATCCATGCTGCCGGTGGACTGCCTGTCAGGATTGTGGGCTATTCTGGTGAGAGGGAACTTGCCGAAGGCACAGCCTACTTCTATGTCAATAATTGCTCCTTCTCTCGTAGTTGCCTGCAACTGGGGTTGAGTGGGGGGTATGACTTCCTGGATGGAGTGGTGGGAGGATCTACCTGCGATGGAGCCCGCCGTTTATTCGATTTGTGGCGTAGTTATATTGGCACACCCTTCCACCATGTACTTACGGTGCCACGCAAGTATACCGAGAGGGCACATCAGCTTTACTATGCTCAGGTAAAACGGCTCAAAGAACACCTGGAGGAGCACTTCGGTGTCCAGATAAGCGACGAGGCACTTCGCCAATCAATAGAGGTCTACAACGAATCCCGAGGACTGCTCCAGGCACTTTACGACCTGCGGAAGAGGAGCGCTCCACCTATCAGCGGTGCGGAGACCCTGGAGGTGCTAAATGCCAGCTTTCGCATGCCCAAAGAGCTGTTCAACGATTACCTCAGAGAGCTGCTGGATGAACTATCACGGTCAAGCAACGGCTGCGAAGGCAAAGCGCGCTTGATGGTCACTGGTAGTGTCTTGACCAATCCAGAATTCATCAGGTCCATCGAGAGCCTGGGGGCTCTGGTGGTAACCGACGAGCTGTGCACCAGTACCAGATACTGGACGGATTCAGTGATCATCGATGGCAGCAAGACCCCGCTAGAGGCTATCTCACAGAGATACTTAAACAATTTCCCCTGTGCCCGCATGTTTCCTTCGGATCAGCGATTCGATCGAATAGTCGAGTTCGCCCACGATTTCCGGGTCGACGGTGTGATCAGTCAGGTTATTAAGTTTTGCGTGCCTTATGCTCATGACTTACCGCTGCTGACTGAGAGGCTGAAGGCAGAGGGGATACCGATTCTGGCC
Organism: Chloroflexota bacterium; assembly: GCA_016876035.1. Classification (GTDB taxonomy): domain Bacteria; phylum Chloroflexota; class Dehalococcoidia; order UBA2247; family RBG-13-53-26; genus VGOE01. The sequence continues at coordinate 4,575 of VGOE01000069.1, read as the reverse complement.
CTGGACGTGGAGCACGGCACATCGGGATCAGGACAAATCCAAACCAGGGTGCAGGCCTTCTTAGAGATGCTGGAGTCGAGACGGAGATGACCATCTCTGATCAGAAGGTGAACAAGATAGATGCCCTTTTGCGAGCCTGCCGGCTGATGCTCAGGATGAGCAAGGCGCGCCCTGAGCCGCGGAAGAGCGAAGTGTTGTATTACCACATGCTGGCTGATTACTATACCCGCTTGCTTAGCGCCAGAGAAGAGGGCAAATTCGTAGCTGCCCATACAGTCTTTTTCCCTAGCGAGATCCTTTATGCCATGGATATCGTGCCCATGCATACAGAGACGACCTCGTGGATGACAGCTTTATTTCTGGGCCAGTATGCTGATCTTCTTGCAGCCGGAGCCGAGCTGGGGATGAAATCTGAGATATGTTCGCCACACCGGGGTTTAGCCGGCGCCTTCAACATAGGGGCGCTGCCCCGTCCCAACGTCATTCTCTGGTCTAATATGGTGTGTGACAACACTGCCAAAAGCGGTGAACTACTAATGAGGATCACTGGCTGCCCCGGATTCTTTCTGGATCACCCCTTTCAATATACTGAAGATGAGGTGAACTATTTCGTTGGTGAACTGGATGATATGGTGCGTTTTCTTGAGGAGCATTCAGGGCGGAAGATGGATTGGGACAAGTTGTCCAGTATAGTGGCTGAAATGGATAGGCAGATTGAACTCTTGCGCCAGATCAACAAATTGCGACAGGCAGTGCCGTCCCCCTTCCATCCCCAGGGCTTTCTCGAGCTATTGACGATTGATTATCTGTTCGCCGGACAACCTGAGGCCACCGAATACCTGGAGACGCTTCGGCAAGAGCTAGCAGAGGCAGTTCGGGCTGGCAAAGGGGCAGTGCCCCAGGAGCGTTTTCGTCTGATGACCCTTTTTCTGCCGCCGATGTACCTCATAGGCTTTCTGGAGCGGATATCCCAGGAGTACGGAGCAGTCAGCGTCACCGAGCCTTTCTTCTGTAGCTGGGGAGAGGGAAGGCTTGACTCCAGCAAGCCTCTGGAGAGTGTAGCCAGGAAATCGTATATGCTGCCTGAGATGCGCATGTATGGGCCACTGGACGACAGGGCGCTGAGCGAGATTGTTGATTCCGCCAGGCAGTTCAAAATTGACGGTGCCATCTACTATGCTGATGTTGGTTGCCGGCACACTTGCGCCACGATCAGGCTATTCAAAGATGTTCTCGATCGCCTGGACATTCCGGTATTGACCCTGGACTGCGATGTCGTGGACCCTACAGTCACTTCTGAGGAGGAGATCAGAGACAAGCTGGAGCGGTTTTTCGAGCTTCTGGAAGACCGTAAGTTGAGTTGAAAAAGCTGCCGATCAAGATGAGATGAAAGCGCTGGGCCTTGATATAGGCACCCTGACTACCAAAGCGGTGGTCTTGGATGATGGCAACGTCCTGGCTTCTGCCATCATCATGTCTGCTGATATGGCTGAATCGAGCGCCAGATCGGCCGCCGAGAAAGCTCTAAGTCAGGCTGGTCTGAGCTTTGACGGCAATCTGCATGTTGTCGCCACTGGAGCGGGTGGGAAATCGGTGCCTTTTAGCCAGCAACACAAAGCTATCACGACCTGCCTGGCACGAGGGATTTACAACCTCTTTCCCTCGGTCCGAATGGTGATAGACCTGGGTGCGGAAAGCATGACTGTCATCAAAGTAAATGAGCGAGGACGTCTCAGCGACTGGGGCAACCAGGATAAGTGCGCTGCTGGTACCGGTGTGTTTCTGCAACAGGTAGCTAAGATAATGCAAATGCCTCTTGAACAGATGGCTCAGCTTTCTCTGGCAGGCAGGCCCAGGGCAGACATATCCAACACCTGCGCTGTATTTGCTGAATCTGAAGTGATATCGCATATACATCGTGTACCCCCCACACCAAAGGAGGAAATCATCGCCGGCATCTATCTCTCCATGGTGTATCGTATTGTGGCATTGTGCAAGAGAATCGGAGCTGAGAGAGATGTCTCTGTTACTGGCGGTGTAGCTCTGAATAGGGGCTTGGTGGGTATTCTGGAAGAGGAGTTGGGATTCAAAGTCCTCGTACCAGATGCACCTCAGATGGTAGCTGCTCTTGGTGCTGCCATTCTTGCCAAGGAAACTGTGGAGAAAGGTCCGAAGTAGACGAGGTTGTTATTCCCGAAATTTCATCCGTGAAGCGGTTTGCAGAATGTTAGCTGGCGCAGCGCTTGGCTATAAGACGCAGTTAACCCACGCTGTTAGCTAGCGGAGCATGTTGTTGCCGCATCACGCAAGAGGAGGAGATGCTATGAAGGAATCAAATAGTGGCGGCTCTTGGGCGGGCGAGGTTGGGCGGGAAAGGCCGCCACAAAAAAAAGGAAGAGCCACAAAGACACAGCAAAAAGAGAAACGGCTGGTCAGGATAGCAGTTGACGCCATGGGGGGTGATTATGCTCCCGCCGAAGTGGTCAAGGGAGCTGTCCAGGCAGCGGAGAAGCTGGGAGTGGAGATTATCTTGACAGGTCCCAAGCTGGAAGTCGAACCGGAGCTTGCCAAGCACAATACCAACAATCTGCCAGTCCATCTGGTTGATGCCCCCGAGGTTATCAAAGGTGGTGAGCACCCAATCCTGGCCGCCATGCGTAAACCAAAGAACTCGGTGGCGGTAGCAGCGAAGCTGGTCAAGGAGGGCAAGGCAGATGCCATGATGAGTGCCGGTTCCACCGGAGCCCTGGTGGTTTGCGCCTATCAGCATCTAGGCACTCTACCAGGGGTCGATAGGCCCATCATCGGAGGACCCTTCATTCAACTGGCTCCCAACACCGCCGTTTTTGATATGGGAGCCAATGTAGGCTGCCAAGCCAGTCATTTTCTGAGCTTCGCTGTGACGGGCAGTGTCTTTGTCAAGAAGTTCCACGGCATCGATGAACCTACTGTTGGGCTTCTCAATGTCGGCAGCGAAGAAGGAAAGGGTAATGAAGTGGTGAAGGAGGCTTATTCCTTGCTCAAGGAGAGTGGCCTGAACTTCATTGGCAATGTGGAGGGAATGGATATTCCCCTGGGAAAGGCCAACGTCATTGTCTGTGATGGTTTCGTAGGTAACATATTGCTCAAATTTTCTGAGGGCTTGGGCAGAAGTATCAGCCAGTGGCTTGCCCAGCAGCTAAACGACAAGCTCCCGGCAGCAGAAGTCAACAGGATTATCTCTGAACTAATGAGGATGGTCGGCCCGGCAGTGGCGGCCGGGGGTGCACCTGTATGGGGAATAGACGGGGTGGCCGTTGTGGCGCATGGTAATAGCCGTGCTGATCAGATCAGTGCGGCGATTAAGGAAGCCAAGCTGGCTGTGGAAAGCGAGTTCATCCCCACACTGAGAAGCGAGTTACAAAAGGCACAGAAGGCTGCCTTGAATAATGATAGCAACAATAATAACGGAAGGTAATTACAAAGACGGCCAGCTTTGGAGATGTTCTGGAGACATAATCGATTCATTGGACGGTCTCGAATGCTTATGGGAGATTAGGATGTCTGTATTTGATGAAGTGAAGAAGATACTGGCCAGGGTTACCCACTGCAATGAGCAGGGTATTACTCCTGCCATGCTTCTAAAGGACTTGAAAGCCGATTCCCTGCATTGGGTGCAGATCATCGTTGCTGTGGAAAGTACCTTCGATGTTGAGGTTGACATCGACAAGATGAAAGGGTTCGTAACCGTGGAGGACTTCGTCAAGCATATTGAGAGCCTGGAACAGTAAGCCGACTGATATATTCTGAGGCGCGGGAATGCGCCAGTGATTAGGTAGGTATACTAATGTGGATCATCGGGTGAGGTGTGGCAGATAGCCACTGGGTTGAGAAGTCGCGAGCTAAATTTGCAGGATATCAACACGAGCCTCGCCCGAGTGGATGTCCAGCAACGCAACAGTTCCTGGCTCATGGCGATAGTTGAGAAAAGTGGGACTGCCAGGGTTTATGAAGAGCACGCCGTTGCGCCGCTGCACGATAGTGCAGTGGTCATGACCGAAGACCACGACATTCGGTGGGCCGTCGTCTGCTTTGCTGGATGGGTTCACTTTGTGCCAGGGCGTCAACATACGAGCGTACGGTAGGTCATGGACGAGCCACAGCGTTTGTCCCTCTAGCTTCAGGACATGTTTCCATTTCACGCGTCTATCTAACAGCATATCCCCCGTGTCATCATCACCTTTGGCCGCCAGCACCGGCGCTATACACTCCAACTCGTCCAGAACTGAGGGGAGATAGATATCCCCAGCGTGCAGAATAAGATCAACTCCCTGAAAGACCTCTGCTATTTGAGGAGGGAGTCTATCTGCCGCTTCGGGAATGTGGGTGTCTGCTAGCAACCCAATGCGCATGTATCAGACATCATTATGAGCGTTGCCCTAATCCCGTGTCAAGCAGCGGGAGGTCACTGTTAGTTACGACTGAAAAGTGAACTGTTTATGCTTCAAAAGTGAACCGTTTACGGTTGAAAAGTGAACTCCAATGGTTACATTCCTCCATCAAGGAGGGGTGTAATGGATCAGATACACAAGCGGT
>VGOE01000068.1 GCA_016876035.1 Chloroflexota bacterium | reverse complement strand
TGATAGTGAAGCACGCCGTAGTAGTGGCATTAGTTATTATCACTCTGCTCTTGCTCCCGTATATAGCCTTGTCCCACTACTCACGATCCGTGGACATGCTCAGCCAGATGCCCAAAGGGGTCGAGTCTGCAAAGGGCTTCCAGTTGCTTCGGGAACACTTCCAGGTAGGTGAACTGACTCCCCTCTATGTTCTCATTGAATCCCAGGAAAACGATATAGCCGATACCAGATCACTGGAGGCGATCAGCGAGATCGCACAGCGGTTAGAGAACGTCGAGGGCGTCTCCAGAGTCGAATACTACAACAAAGGTGTCAGCGGACAGCTTTCCGATTTCAGTACACGGATGAGCGCCATTGCCGATGAGTTGAGTCAGGGCGCAGGACTGGACGCAGACAAGATAGCTGCCATCCAGGCAGTATCGGAATATATGCCGCAGTTTGCTGCTTATTATCCCAAAGTCATACTGAGCCAGAACTTCGCCCAAGTCGAGGCTGATCTCACCGAAATCTGGGCCATAATAGACCAGATTAACACCAGCCCGCCGGAAGACTTGCCTGCGTTATTGGCTAAGCTACAGGAGCAGACTACTAGGCTGGCAAACGGCCTGGAGAGCGTGAATCACTGGCTGTTTGCCAATTATCTCTCTGAAGATGGAACCACCGCCCGGATCAATGTGGTGCTGACGCTCGATCCCTACTCAAAGGAGGCTCTAAAGGTAGTGGCACCTCTGAGAGAAGCGGTGCGCACCAGTGTAAGCGCAACTGAACTGAAGGGATCTTCACATTACACAGGTGGGGAGGCGGCGATAAACGCTGATATTATGCGCACGAATGATGCAGACTTTGGGCGAGTGTTCGGACTAGCCACTGTGGGCGTTCTGTTAGTGATAATGGTGTTGCTACGCAGTCTGCTGGCACCTCTCTATATGGTGGGCACTGTGCTGCTTAACTATGGCGCGACGATAGGTATTTCTACCTGGCTCTTCATTGATGTACTCAACCACAATGCTGTGATCTACATGGTACCCATGTTCATCTTTGTGGTACTGATCGCTACGGGGGCGGATTACAACATCTTTCTGATCTCCCGTATTCGGGAGGAGGCCCACAGGAGGCCGATAAGGGAAGCGGTGATCCACGCCGTAGCCAACACCGGTGCTGTAATCACTGCCGCTGGCATCATCCTGGCCGGAACATTCGCCACACTAACGAGTGCTCCGCTTCATGTGGTATTGCAGATAGGAGGAGGCATCGCCATTGGGGTGTTGATCGACACCTTCGTAGTGCGGGCCCTCCTGGTGCCTTCTCTAGCTGCCATCGCTGGCCGTTGGAGTTGGTGGCCACGTCGCCTGTCTGGCCAGTAAACCCCGTGTTTGATATTTTCGCCACTGTGACAGATGTGGTTTTGAGCGATCCAAAGCCAACCGGGTTGGTGACCTGCCGACAGCCACGTTCCTCAGAAGAGTTAAGGCCAGGGGTGGCAAAGAAGAGAAGCACGACTATCTCTTTTCGATGGGATACGTCTGGCAGAAGTGCCCTCCCGGCAACTGGCAGTAGCCACTCTGATAAGCACGGGTCTGCTGGCGTCACCTTTGGATAACCTGGCGCGTCCATCTCAGGACAATACATGTCTCTGGTGCTCAGACGGCGGGAGAAGTGGGGAAGACCTGGAGAGACGCTTTGGTTTGAGGCAGCTAATCTTGGTGGGGGATCGGCGGATGGTGACCACGGACAATATCGATCTTCTCCTCCAGGAGGGGTGTGGCTACCTGGGGGGCTTACAAAAGAGGTATTGCAGGCTCTTGGCACGGCAGAGCTGCTCCCACGGCAAGCCAAGGAGACGATCCGATACTGTAACCTGATGGCAAATAGCCCCTAAAACCGCCCACTTCGAACCTGATTTCTTAACACCGGTGTCAGACGTGGGCAGGGCACCAGAGAAGAGACAGCCAGCCCATTAAGAGCCGAAACGTATGCCGAAAGCCTCGTTAGCCGTCTCCACAGTAGTATGCTAACATTGATACTAGCTTTGGGTTAGGGAGGCAAGGGTGAATGGATAGAATGGACTCCAAGAATGTTATCATGCTCTGCGGCAAAGGAGGAGTAGGAAAGACAACCTGCGCTGCGGCTACCGCCTTGCACTATGCCGCCACAGGCCATAAGACTCTGGTCATCTCCAGCGATTTGACGCCCTCCCTGCTGGACATCTTCGAGATCAATGGCGGGCAAAAGCCAGCAAAGGCGAGCGATAACCTCTACGTGGATGAGATAAGCTACGAAAGCATAAAGGCGCTGTGGGACAAGAAGTTTGGGCCTGAGGTGTATGACGTCTTCTCTTCCCTTGTGGACATCAGCTACGAAGACTTTGTTGACTTCATTACTTCCATTCTGCCGGGACTCAGAGACGAGTTCATGGTGGACTACATCCGGGAACTCAGCGAATCCGGGCAATTTGAGAAGATAGTATGGGACACCGCCCCGGCGGGACAGACCCTAGGCCTGCTGCGCATGCCCTCCATGCTCAACGAGCATCTCAAGGCCGCCCCCCGCATCTACTCTTCCTTGATAGCCACCGGCCAAAAGAAACGCTCGGTGCTAGGGGTGATCAAAGAGTGGCAAGAACTCTCCAATAGCGACATGGAGTTTCTCAAGAAAGAAGTGGAGTTGAACCTCGTCACCATAGCCGAAGCCCTGGCTGTACGTCAGATCGACGACATAGTGGCCGAGTTGCAAGACTACGGCCTCCATATCAGCCACTTGATCATCAACCAGGTAGTAGAGGAGCCCGATTCTCCTTTTCTCCAGAGCAGGGCGCGGATGCAGCGCACCTACATCGCAGAATTGCAGAGGAAGTACAATTCTAACTTCACCATCCTGCCCCTATTCCCCGGTGAGATAAAAGGAACAGAGAGACTGAGAGAGGTGGCGAGGAGACTATTTGGCAATAGTGCCGGCCTCCATCAGTAAAGCAATTACAGAATGGCGGGCAGAGCAATGGAAGTGATCATCAACAAGACCAGGCTTTCGCTACTCCAGGGAGACATCACCAAACAGGCCACGGATGCCATAGTAAACGCGGCTAATTCCAGCCTGATGGGTGGCGGTGGTGTGGACGGCGCTATCCACCGTGCTGGAGGCCCGGCTATTCTGGAAGAGTGCAAACAAATCGTCTCCCGGCAGGGCCGCCTGCCAGCAGGCAAGGCGGTTATTACCACTGGAGGCAATCTGAAGGCAAGATATGTCATCCACACTGTGGGGCCTATCTGGCATGACGGCACACGAGGTGAACCTGAGATTCTGGCCAGCGCCTATCGAGAGAGCCTACGGACGGCGGTGACAAGGGGCTTAAGGACCGTATCTTTCCCATCGATCAGCACCGGCGCCTACGGCTACCCCGTTGACCAGGCAGCCGAGGTAGCTCTTCGCACCGTGATTGACTTTTTGCGCCAGAAGGCCTCCCTGGATGCCGTGGCCTTCGTCCTCTTCGATGCCATAACTTACCAGGTCTATGCCAGAACCATGGAAAGACTGATGCCTAACACCGGCGAGGCCAGATGAAGATTATCTATCATCCAAGGTTTGAAGAGGTATACAGCAGTGACCCCGCTGCTAAGGCGGGACGGATGGAAAGCATTACCAAGGAGCTCTTTCCTCACTTTGAGATGGTTATGGCCGAACCAGCCACAGTGGATGACCTGAGACTGGTGCACTCAGACTGGCACATAGAGAATATTAAGAGGATGGGCCTGACTTATGAAGTGGCTTTGCTGGCAGCCGGAGGGGCCATCAAGGCCGCGGAACTGGCCACCACAGCCCAACCTGCCTTCGCTCTCATCAGGCCGCCGGGACACCACGCCAGTGCCGACCACTGCTGGGGATTCTGCTTTTTCAATAACGTGGCCATATCCATCGCCAAGCTGAGAAAAGAGGGCAAAATCAAGACAGCGGCAATACTAGACATAGACCTCCACTTCGGAGATGGCACCGCCAGTATCTTTGACAATACACCAGAGGTAGTCTACTTTCACCCGGAGGCTAGCAATCGGCTCGTATTCATGGACAGCATCTCTCGCTTTCTGGCTCAAACACGGGCGGACATAATAGCTGTCTCCGCCGGCTTCGACAGGCACGAGCACGACTGGGGCAGGCTGCTCAAAACGGAGGACTATGAGACTATTGGCCGGTTGGTGACGGAATACTCGGAAAAGGTATGCCAGGGGCAAAGATATGGAGTATTGGAAGGCGGTTACAACCACAATGTACTGGGTAATAACGTCAGAAGCCTGCTTCAGGGAATGGGCTAGCTGGCTTATCAGGTGATGCAGCGCACGGGCATATTCTTCCATTACCAGGATGGGGAAAGACTGCGGGATTTTCCCCAGGCACTCGCCGGAATCCTGGAAAAGGACAATGTCTTCCTGTATGACGCTTTCTATCCGCTCAAGCCCCCCTCTTCCTTTGAGCTGGAACCTATCTCGGAAGATATCCTTCACCGTGTTCATACTCCCGGTATGGTAAACCAGATTAAGAAGAGCCAGGTCTACGAAGGGGCGCTCTTTTCGGCGGCAGGCACAGTAGCGGCGGCCGTCCGGATATGGCGGGGTGAAATAGATAACGCCTTTGTCTTTACCGGATACGGAGACCATCACGCTGGCACGAATTTCTATGGCGGGGGCTGCTACTTCAATGGCGCCGCCGTGGCCATCCGAGAGTTGCGAGCGCGGTTCGGAGCGAAGCGTCTAGCCATTGTAGACACCGACGCTCACCACGGCGACGGGACATGGGAGATCTTCGAGGATGACATAGACACCCTCTACATGTGCTTTTGTACTGGCAGTCCTTCCGAGACAAACAACAAGGTCAACGTCCACGTGCCCTGGCATATAAAGGACGCGCAGTATTTGGATTTGGTCAAACAGAATCTCACCCCGAGAGCGGCAGCCTTTCGACCACAGGCCATCTTCTGGAATTGGGGCTATGACGGAACACAGGGCGATTACGGCGACATCGGCATCAGCCCTGACGCGCACATACGCCTGGCTGAAGAGCTCAAAAGAGCGGCTGACCAGCTCTGCCAGGGCAGGCTCATCGTGGTTCTTTGCGGAGGAAGCCGCCGGGACCTGGCCCGCTATCTGATCCCAGCAGTCATCCGAGTGCTGGCTAGAGAAGGCCGAAGCCAATAAGGACGCTTAGCTCCGTGAGTCTTGAATTGACACCAGGCAAAGCGGTTACTTAGAATAGCCGAGCAGAGGAGGCATCTTGTACCAGAAAACTGTTCTTGATAATGGGCTGAGGGTGATTACCAGCACCATGCCACATGCTTATTCGGTGTGCGTGGGCATTTTCATTGGGACTGGTTCCCGCTACGAGAGCGATGACAAAGCTGGTGTTTCTCACTTCATTGAACATCTCTGTTTCAAGGGGACCCACCGCAGGGCGACATCCAAGGAGATATGCGAGGTTATTGAAGGGGTGGGAGGAATAGTCAACGCTGGCACGGACAAGGAAATGACCGTCTACTGGTGCAAAGTGGCCCGCCCGCATTTCTCTCTGGCAATAGACGTCCTGGCCGACATGCTATCGAACTCAAGGTTTGACCCGGGGGATATAGAGAAGGAGAGGCAAGTAATCATTGAGGAGATAAACATGAGCCTCGACTCCCCTCAGCAGACAGTCGATATGCTTATCGACAAGCTGGTGTGGCCTGAGCATCCCATGGGAAGGGACGTTGCCGGAACCAAGGCCTCGGTGTCCGGGGTCGGTCGCGAGGATATGTTACGTTATATGGAACAACACTACACGGCTGGCAACATAGTAATCGCCGTCAGCGGCGGCGTTAGTCACCAGGAAGCAATGGCCTGTCTGAAGGACTCCTTTGGAAGCTGGCACGTCGGGCCACCGCAGAAGTATCTTGCGGCCAACGATAGACAATACCATGCGCGGTTTCAATCCGAGCATCGCACCACAGAGCAAGCTCACCTCTGCTTAGCTTTACCTGGCTTGTCCCTCACTCACCCCGATCGGTTCTGTCTTGACCTGCTGAATGTTATCCTCGGTGAGGGAATGAGCAGCCGCCTTTTCGTGGAGATTCGCGAGAAACGCGGGCTGGCCTACGCTATTCAAAGCTATGTCAATCATCACCTGGATACGGGTTCTCTGACCGTGTATGCCGGTGTTGATCCTGCCTCCCTTTCCACCACCGTCTCTGCTATTCTGGGAGAACTCCGTCGGCTGAAGGAGGAAATACCCGAGGTTGACCTCACCAAGGCAAAGGAACTATCTAAGGGACGCCTCTTGCTCCGTATGGAAGACACTCGAAGCGTGGCCGGCTGGCTAGGTGCCCAGGAGTTGTTGCTGAGGGAAATCCGCACTGTTGATCAGGTGGTCTCCATGATTGATTCCATCAGGGCTGATGACTTGCTTCGCGTTGGTCAGGAGCTTTTTGTTGCGGATAAGCTGAACTTAGCGGTTGTCGGACCAGTGAAAGAAAAACAACTGGAAGGACTGCTCCATTTCTGATGGAGTAACCAGAGAATCCTGACCAGAGAAAAATTGAAGCCCGCCTTGCGAGAACCAAAAAGGGCCCCCGATGCATCGGGGGCCCTCTCTTCTGCGTCTCTAATTCAATACCCTAGTACTCTGGCATGGGCGGCGGAGCACCAGCCTTTTCTTTCTCCGGGATATCAGTTACCAGCGACTCGGTAGTCAATATCATTACCGCCACACTGGCAGCATTCTCCAGGGCTGTCCGCACCACTTTCGCCGGATCAATGATACCTTTCTTCACCATGTCACCAAACTCGCCCTTGGCAGCATCGTACCCAACACCAGGTTTGCTCTTCTTGACTTCTTCTACTATCACCGAGCCTTCTGCCCCGGCATTGGTGGCAATCCACCGAATTGGCTCCTCTATGGCCTCCTTCACCACCTTCACTCCGATAGCCTCGTCACCGTCCTTCAGATACGGAGCCAGGGCAGCAGCGGCATTCAGCAAAGCTACCCCACCCCCAGGAAGGATGCCTTCCTCTACGGCAGCCCTGGTAGCTGAAAGGGCGTCTTCCACCCGGTGCTTCTTCTCTTTAAGCTCTGTCTCTGTGGCGGCCCCCACCTTTATTACCGCCACCCCACCAGCCAGCTTCGCCAGCCGCTCCTGAAGCTTCTCGCGGTCGAAATCAGAGGTGGTCTCCTCTATCTGGGCCTTTATCTGCTTCATCCTCGCCTGAATATCGGCCTCACTGCCCTTACCTTCCACGAAAGTGGTGTTGTCCTTGTCGGCTACCACCTTGCGGGCTCGGCCCAGATCAGCTACCGTGGTCGAGTCGAGCTTACGGCCCACCTCTTCAGAGATCACTGTCCCGCCGGTGAGGATGGCCATATCCTCCAGCATGGCCTTGCGCCGGTCACCAAAGCCAGGCGCTTTCACCGCCAGACAGTTGAGCGTGCCCCTGAGCTTGTTGACCACCAGGGTAGCCAGCGCTTCCCCGTCTACATCCTCGGCAATGATCACCAGGTTCTTGCTCACCTGAAGCATCTTTTCAAGAGCCGGCAGAATATCAGCGATGGCCGAGATCTTCTTGTCGGTGATAAGGATGTAGGGGTCTTCAATCACCGTCTCCATTCGCTCCGGGTTGGTGACGAAATAGGGACTGATGTAACCGCGGTCAAACTTCATACCCTCAACATACTCTGTCTCAAACTGAAGCCCTTTCGATTCCTCTACCGTGATAACCCCGTCCTTACCCACCTTCTCCATTACATCGGCAATCATGTTTCCAATCTGAGCATCCACTGCCGAGATAGTGGCCACCTGAGCAATCTGTTCTTTACCAGACACGCTGATAGCCTTCTTCTTGAGCTCTTCAACCAGGACACCGACCGCTTTCTCTATGCCCCGCTTAAGAGCCATAGCATCCGACCCAGCGGTTATGTTCTTGAAGCCGCCACCAACGATGGCTTGCGCCAGCAGTGTGGATGTGGTGGTGCCATCACCACACTTGTCGTTGGTCTTGGAGGCAGCCTGTTTCAGCAATTGGGCCCCCATGTTCTCGAAAGGATCAGGGAGATCAATCTCTTTGGCAATGCTAACGCCGTCATTGATGACCGTCGGTGGGCCCCACTTCTTGTCCAGGGCCACCGGACGCCCTTTTGGCCCCAGGGTCGGCCTAACCGCATCAGCCAGGATGTCCACCCCTTTCTTCAGACTTTTCCTGGCTTCGTCTCCGAAAATTATCTGTTTTGCCACTTCTTTCTCCTTCCTTAAGCTTTCTTGGCCAGGATATCGCTTTCACGGAGGATTATTAGCTCCTCATCGTCAAGCTTGAATTCCGTGCCGGCATACTTGGCGTAGATGACCTTGTCATTCACTGCGATGTCCATAGCTATTCTCTTGCCATCTTCGGTAAGCTTACCTGGCCCTACAGCAATTACCGTGCCTTCCTGAGGTTTGTCCTTGGCTGTGTCCGGCAGCACGATACCCCCTTTAGTCACCTCCTGCTGCTTGGTGGCCTTTACCACCACCCTGTCTCCCAAAGGCTGAAGCTTTGGTTTAGGCATTTACGACCTCCTTGCTCAATTTTTATCACTCCCGATCCGAAATTGCTAGCACTCTCAGCCAAAGAGTGCTAGGAAATGATACTCTAAGGACACCCCGCCGCGCAACTGAAAAGAGGGTTACCCCTGGGAGGCGGGTTACACTGGGTGGCCACTAACTGCTCTCCGTTCTCCTTTTCTCCACCATCCGGGACATCAATCTCTGCCGCAGCAAGAACAAGGCATGGGTGGTAGCCCTGCGTTTCACTTCTATGCGCCCGGGTGGGTAGTTCGCTTTCACGCTCTCCACCCCCTGGCTATCAGCAACGGCGATATATACTAATCCGGGAGGCTTCCCTTCCAGTGCGTCTGGCCCGGCTACCCCGGTGCTGCCGATTCCGATGTCCGCTCTAAGCTGCTGCCTTGCTGCCTGGGCCATCGCCTCAGCCACCTGCGCGCTCACGGCTCCATGACGCTGGATAAGATCGGCATCCACTCCAAGAGCTATTTTCGCCTCGTTGGAGTAAGGCACAAACCCGCCTTTGAAGCAGGCAGAGCTTCCGGGGACATCGGTCAGGGTGGTTGCCAGGAGCCCACCTGTGCAGGACTCCATGGTCGCCACGGTCAGTCCCTTGTCGATAAGAAGCTTCGCCACCACGTTTTCCAGGGTGTCGTCATCCGTACCCCAGATGTAGCCAGTCAAGATATGCCGTAGCTTGTCTTCAGCGTCCTTGATAAATCTTTCTGCTTCTTCACGACTTCCGGCCCTGGCCACCAGCCTGAGGTGGATGCCATCTGTCTTGGCATAAATGCCAAGGCCAGGGTTGGACAATAAGAAAACAGGGCCGACCATCTCGTCAACTGCTGCTTCAGAGAGGCCAAAGGTCTTCAACGTCCGAGAAAGAATGACTGTCTCTTGAGTCCTCTGGCACAATCTGGGCATGACCTCGTTTTGCCACATGGGTTGCATTTCCCTGGGCGGGCCAGGCATGGCCACTATTGTCTTGCCCTCTTTTTCCACCCACCAGCCAGGGGCCGTACCTCTCGGATTGGGGATGGGTTGGGCAGAGGGGATCAGGGTTGCCTGCTTCAGGTTGTGGGAAGGCATGGCCCATCCGATAGACTGGAAAAGAGAACGCAACTGCTGCTCTAACGCCTCGCAAATCTGCGGTTCTTCACCCATCACCCGGGCGATAGCCTCTCGGGTGAGGTCATCAGCAGTAGGCCCCAACCCCCCAGTGGCCAAAACGATGTCAGAACGGGCAATCGCCCGCTGAAAAGCCTCGGTCAGCTTTTCCAGGTCATCGTCCACCACGGTGACCCAGCAGACCTCAATTCCCGCCAGGGACAGTTGAGCTGCCAGGTAGGTGGCATTGGTGTCGTCCACCTCTCCCCGAAGCAGCTCAGTGCCAATGGAGAGGATCTCTGCTTTCACTGTGCCAGCCTAGGAACTGCACGAGGACTGATCTGAGTCACTTTCAAACACTCTTCAAATCGATGCCCGCAAGGGCTACAGTTAGCACCTGGCCACCTGGATACCTAGGTACTTCTCGACCAGAGCCATAGCACAGTAGGGGCCGCACATGCTACAGGCAGTCCCTTCAGTGGCAAAGCGGCTGTGCACTCGGCGAGCTTTGTCGGGGTTGAGGGAGAGCCGAATCTGCTCCTCCCAATTGAGGTTTCTGCGAGCGATGGACATCCTTCGATCCCAGTCTGCGGCTCCCTTCACCCCTTTAACGATATCGGCAGCATGGGCAGCGATTCGAGCACCAATGATTCCCTCCTTCACATCCTCGGCGTCGGGAAGAGAAAGATGCTCCGACGGGGTAACATAGCACAGAAAATCAGCCCCGGCGGCGGCCGCAATGGCGCCACCTATGGCCGCCGAAATATGGTCATAGCCAGCAGTAACATCGGTTACTATCGGACCGAGCACATAGAAGGGCGTCCCGAGGCACAAGCGCTTCTCCAATTGGACATTGGCCACAATTTGGTCCAGGGGCACATGCCCTGGGCCCTCGACCATCACCTGGACACCCGCCTCACGGGCACGCTCCACCAGCCCAGCTAAGGTCAGGAGTTCCCCTATCTGACAGCTATCAGTGGCGTCGGCCAGACTGCCGGGGCGCATCCCGTCACCCAGGCTCAGGGTTATATCGTATCGGCGCGCTATTTCCAGCAAGCGGTCGAACTGTTCATAGAGGGGATTCTCTCGCTGCTGGTGTATCATCCAACCAAGCAGGAAGGCCCCTCCACGGGAAACGACGTTAGTCAATCTCCGCTGGCGGCTCAGTTGCGCCACGGATCGCTGGGTCACCCCACAATGTACGGTCATGAAATCAACACCGTCCTTTGCCTGCTGCTCGATAACGCCAAAAAGGTCATCGGCAGTCATATTGACGATGGCACCCCTTATCGCGGTGGCTTCGATTGCCGCCTGATAGATGGGCACAGTGCCTAAAGGAAGCGAGCAGGCGGAGATAACGGCCCGACGGATGGCGACAATATCGCCGCCGGTGCTCAAGTCCATCACAGCGTCCGTCTTGTACTCCACGGCTATCCGCAGCTTTTCCAGTTCGGTTTCCGCAGTCCCGTAGTCAGCAGAGGTGCCTATGTTGGTGTTTACCTTAGTGCGGAGTCCCTGGCCGATGCCACAGGGTTCAAGATTAGACCGCCTGGTATTTGCCGGAATGACTATGGTCCCTTCGGCGAGACCCTGCTGAATGAAATCAGCGTCCAGCCCTTCCTGTCCGGCGACGCGCCTCATCCACGGCGATATGATGCCTTTTTTGGCGAGTTCAAGCTGTGTCACTGCCACTGCCTCCCAGAAATCAAAAGACCAAGAGCCTAGGGCCTTGGTCGTAAAAACCCGCCTCCCTACGCTCGCATTACCGAGATCAGGTTCAAAGGGTTGCCCCCCAACGTAAGGGGGACTCTCAGCCCGACAGGCCCGGCTCTTTGGCCTGTCCGAGCTCCCCCGCGGTCATTATTAGATTGTTACTTAGTATAGCAAAAACAGGCCGAAATCACAACTGCATCCGATGGAGCCCAAATCCGTGGATTGATAAGGGAACCTGAAGCTATGCAGATTCACTTTTATACCAACCTTCCGGGTGGTTGAAAAGGGTAATACTTTGTAATACCATACCCTTATGGCGAAAGTAGTAGTAACGT
>VGOE01000067.1 GCA_016876035.1 Chloroflexota bacterium | reverse complement strand
TTCCTCATGAGTAGGTGACATTTAGGTTCAGGAACCCTACCCAGCTGCTTTGGACTTCCCTACACTGCACGTAAGGTGTCGTCACAAGTACGCTTCCACCCCTTTACGAGTTCAGTACTCTGCTACGAGTTCATACGGCTTTGATACGAGTTCAACTTCAGGCTTTACGAGAATGACGCCCCTTTTCAAACGGCTATGTAACGAGAACAACTGCTTCACGCGATATGAGGGTGCCCATGTCATACACAGCATCGTCGTAGCGCGCTGATCCTTGCTTATGGTGTTCGCTTATGCTCATTTCGGTGCACCGAAATAGGAAATGGGGGTTACCTCTTGTTGCCTCGGAGATTGTTTTGCCGATCCTGTGACCGCTGCTGTTGCTTCTGCCGATTCTGTTGAGCAGTTGCAGAAGGCGGCGGCGTAGCCAGGCAGTGGCGGACTAGCTCCAGATCTATGTTATACTTGCATTTGCGCGTGATGCGTGTGCTATCATCCCCTCCCTTCGTGTTTAACCAGTTCGGCGACTGTGAGGGCGCCATGCTGCGGCCGGGTAACGTTCGCAGCGCCCATAACTGGCGGGAGGTGCTGGAGCCCATCATTATCCGCCATAAGCGGGCTGTGGTGCGCCTCTACTTCCGGGGAGACGCCGCCTTCGCCAGTCCGGAGATCTACGAATATCTGGAGGAGCATGGCTCTCTCTATGCCATTCGGCTTCCCAGCAATGAGGTGCTGGATCTCCCTCTCCAGCACCTCATGAAGCGGCCGGTATGCCTGCCAAGACACCGGCGGCGACTTTTCCTTATCTCCACCGCCAGAGGGGATCATGCTGTATCCAAGCCTCAAGAGCCTAAGAGCGATGGCGAAGGGATCGACCCTAACGCTCGTACTAGCTTCCATTTCGTTCTCCTCTGGGCTTAGCGGCTTCAGAGAGCATCCGCTCTAGGGCTGCTTTGGGAATCAGAATCCGTTTCCCCACACGAATGTGGGGAATCTCGCCTCGGTGCACGGCAGCAAAGACGCTAGACTTGCTCAGTCCCAGCACACGGGCCACCTCCCTCATGTTGAGGGTCAACTTTTCCTGTGACATGACAATCACCTTCCTTCGATCAAATAATAAAGGGGCGCAAGAAGGAGATACCCATGTTCATCTCCTTCTTGCGCCCCTTTAGGCTTCTGTCCCTAGCTTGGGCTCTTGTCCCTACCGGGGCTGTGCCCCTTTAGGCTCCTTATCCCTATTGGGGCTGTTATTCAGGTGTTGGACTATCTGTCACCCCGTCCAAAGCTTACCTTACCACGATGCAGGGGCCTTGTCAAGTCCTTGGCAAGTAGAATACAACAACTACAACCTGCCCACGCCATTTCGGTACTTGATAATACATAGCACGAGTGCTATAATAGGCATATGTTCTTGACCACCAGGCAGGCAGCCAAGAGACTGGGTATCTGCGAACAGAGAGTGAGACAGTTGATCTACGAAGGCCGGCTAAAGGCGGTGAAGATCGGCGGCCATAACCTCATTGCTGAGGAGGACTGTCACTACGAGAGGAAGCGGGACTATCCAGTAAAGCCAAAGGGGGATGCACGATGAGGGACCACATAATCAAGCGGTACAAGAATAGCTACACGGAAGCTATCCCAGGGAGGTAAGAAGGTGAAAGGGTCAATACGCCAGAAAGGTAAGCGCTCCTGGCAACTTCAGGTCTACACGGGTACCGGGCCAGACGGCAAGCCTCGCCGCCACTTTGAGACTGTTCACGGCCGCAAGGGTGACGCACAAAAGAGGCTAAATGAGCTATTGGTCAGCCTAGAGAAGGGCATACCTGTGCCTTCAGGCCGCCTCACAGTAGCAGAGCATCTTCATAATTGGCTAGAAGGATATGTCAAGACCAACTGCTCTCTGCGCACATTGGACGGTTACCAGTCCATCATAGAGACTCACCTGGTACCGTCTCTAGGCCATATTCAACTAAAACACCTTCACCCTCAGACTATTCAAAGTTACTATGGCCAGGCTTGCGAACGGTCATCCCCCCGGACTGTGGCAAAACATCATCGGCTGCTATCCCAAGCACTGAAATATGCCGTGCGTCAAGGCTATCTGGGCCGCAATCCCTGCGAGCTTGTGGATCCACCGTCATGGAAGGGGAAGCCGATGCGGACACTGATACAGGCCGAAGTCAAAGTGCTTCTCGAGGCGGCAGAGGGCAGTTACTATTACCCTGTGATCTACACGGCCTTAAGTACGGGGCTTAGACAGGCTGAACTACTAGGCTTAAGGTGGAGGGATGTTGACCTCGATATGCTATCACTATCGGTGAGCCAGGTGCTATACAAACGCCGAGGTATATGTCAGTTCAAAGAGCCTAAGACAACCCACAGCCGCCGCCGCGTAGCCATGACCCCTAAGCTGTCCCTATTCTTGGGGGGATACAGGACAGAGAGAGAAGCGATTTGCCGTAGACTAGGAAAAGAGCTTGGTTTGGACGACCTTGTTTTCCCCAGTATTCTGGGTAAGCCATTAGACCCGTGTGTGCTAACCCATAACTTCACCAGAATAGTCAGGAAGGCGGGCCTCGAGAATGTCCGCTTCCATGATCTGAGGCATACCTTCGCTTCCCTTATGTTACAGCGTGGGGCAAAGCCAAAGGTTATCAGTGAAGCACTCGGGCACTCCAGCGTGGCGTTTACAATGGATGTCTACAGTCATATAATTGAAGGGATGCAGGCGGACGCTATGGCTTTATTGGATGAAGTTTTACCGGCGGGGGTATTTCAAAGAAATAACGCCAATTTAACGCCATGTTTTGGCAACTTAGCTTCAGAGCCGAGGTAGCTCAGGTGGTAGAGCAGCGGACTGAAAATCCGCGTGTCAGCAGTTCGACTCTGCTCCTCGGCACCAAAGACAGAAGGGGTGCTCCTGAGAGCCTCCTTCTCGCAGGGCGCCTGAGCGGAAGTAGTTCAGCGGTAGAACGCCTCCTTGCCAAGGAGGAAGTCGCGGGTTCGAATCCCGTCTTCCGCTCCAAGAAAGTAGGAAAGCTTCCGATCAGCCCTGCGCAGTCCCTCAGCCCCTCAACTGCGCCTCTTGATGACGTGTACCGCCGTGGCTTTGAAGCTGGCGTAGACGCGTCTGCCGATAGTGAGTTGTAGCTCCTGGGCTGATCTGGTAGTCAGTACGCCCAGTAGAGGAAAACCGCAGTCAAGCTCGATTCTAGCCAGCGGCCCTACGGCAATCATCTTGCTGATGCTTCCCTCAAACACGTTCCTGGCACTGCCTGCCTCTCTGGTCAGAGCAAAGGTGATATCCTCAGGTCTGGCACAAACATGTACTTTCTCACCTACAGCACAGTCTGAAACTGCCTGGATCGTATTCCCATTGATATCTATTGTTGCCAGGCTATCGTCCTTTTCCACTATGATACCGGCCAAAATATTTTCCACCCCGACGAACTCAGCCACCTCTTTGCTCTGGGGCGAACAGAAGACATCGTTGGGGTTGCCTACCTGTAGCAGTTGACCGTTGATAAGCACCCCGATCTTGCCAGCAAGGCGCTGACCCTGAGGCATATCGTGGGTAGCCATAATCAAGGTGGTCTTCTGTTCAGCGATAATCTTTTCCAAGACAGCTTCTATTTTGGACGCCGAAACCGGGTCCAGATTGGCCGTGGGTTCATCCAGGATGAGCACCTCTGGTTCGGTGACCAGGGCCCGGGCGATAGCCACCCGCTGCGTCTCACCTCCGGAAAGGGTCCTGGCATCTCTATTCTTATAGTCAGCCATACCCACTAGTTCCAGGACGCTGTCCACTTTTCGACGGATAACCTCTTTCTTCTCATGCCTCCACTTCAGACCGCAAGCGATATTGCCATAGACATCCATGGTGAAGACCGCTGGCTTCTGCTGCACGTAAGACATGCGGCGACGCGCCTCCAGCCTGCGATGCCCAGAACGAGTAACATCTACGCCGTCGAAGAATACCTGACCAGACGCTGGCGTATCCAGAAGATCCAGCAACCTGAGCAGTGTTGTTTTGCCTGCACCAGTCGGGCCAATCAGAGCGAAGGCCTCGCCTTTATTGATGCGTAGGTCTATCCCTTTCAGGACATATCGGCCATCGTATTCTTGTCCCAGGCTGGTGGCTTCTATCAAAGGCATTATGCGGGTTCCTATCTCTGCTGGAGCCGGTTCAAGACCACATTTATTACGAGCGCAATTAGAATCAGTATTATCCCCAAGGCCATGGCCAACTCTGTGTTGCCCATTTGAGTCTGGAGCATCATATCGGTGGTGAGGGTGCGGGTATATCCGGCAAAATTGCCGCCAACCATATTGGCTACCCCCACCTCGGCGAAGGCACGACCAAATCCCATGACCACTGACGCCATTATGGCAAACCTCGCTTCCCTTATAGTGATAAGGGCTGCTTGGAACCTGCTGGCGCCGAGGGAGGTGGCAGTTTCCGACACCGCCTTGTCTACCCCGCTCAGTGCAGAGATGATGAGTCCGAGCATCACCGGCGCAATCAATATTACCTGCCCCAGTACCATTGCCGTCGGGGTAAGGAAGATACCCAGCCCTCCTAGTGGCCCAGCCTGGGAGAAAATGACAAAGATGAGAAGGCCGACAGTAACGGTAGGCAAACTATACAAGGTTTGTATGGTACTTATCAGGAATCTCTTGCCTGGAAAACGCCGGAAGTGGATCAAACTGCCAAGAGGCAGACAGAGCAAAGCTGTGGCGGCACAGGATATCGCCGCTATGCTCAGCGATACCCTGGTAGCATCCATAACCTCACGGTCGAGGGTGACGATGAGGTGCAGCGCCTTTACAAAGGCGTCCCACAGTTCGCCCAAGGTACTCTAAACTCTCCTATCTTGCTAAGACGTAGGCTCGGGTTCCCCAACACAGGGGGTGAACAAGGCTTTGCCATAGTCCTTGAGGCCATACCTGCCGATTAGCTCCTGTATGTCAGGCGAGGTGATGAAGTTTAGCAGGTTAGTGGCCATTTCCTGTTTGCTGCTTTTGGTACAGACGAGGACGGAGTAGACATTCAAGAGAATGCTACCCTTGTCCACAATGGGTGTCAGGTCGAGCCTGCCCTTGTAAGCCAGGAAAGTGCCTTCATCGGTCAGGGTATAGGCCCCTAGTTCGCTGGCCTTGAGGAGGGTGGGCCCCATGCCACTTCCTGAGTCGATGTACCATGATCCGGAAGTTCTGACTGCTTCGTAGTCAGTATACCCGGCGCTCTTCCAGATGGCCTTTTCTTTGCTATGCGTCCCCGATGCATCCCCCCGGGAGACAAACTTTCCGCTGCCGGGGTTGTCGTGGAGCTTCTTGAACGCTTCTTCTGGAGTCAGTCCCTTGAGACCTGCCGGATCGTTTTCCGGCCCGACAATAAGGAAATAGTTATAAGCAAAGGGGACCCGCTCCACACCGTATCCGTCAGCAACGAACTGCAACTCGTCAGCCTTGGAGTGAACGGTAAGGACATCCACGTCCCCTCTCCGGCCGTATTCCAGGGCGATGCCAGAGCCGGCATACAGTATGTCCAGTTCGACATCGTACTTTTTCTCGAACATCGGCTCCAGATAGCCCCACAGGCCGGTGTCATAAAGACTGGTGGTCGTCGCCACGCGAAGCCTGCCTTTTGGTGTCAGCAATCCCTCCCCATCCCCTCCTCCGCAGCCGATACTGCCAACTACCAGGCCGAGAAGTGTCAAAACAGCCAAAACAACAAGGACTGCTTTTCTCACAATTTCACCTCCATATATCCATAGGCTAGACACTTGAACCGAAGGAAAGACACATCTATGGTTTCTATGGTGGTGCCCGGTATAGCGCAAATCCTATCCTGACCATATTCCTCCTTTCTAAATACGAGAGGTGTCGCCGTTTCCGGCGATACCCTACCGGCCAGCCTCCATAGGTTAGCCCCTTAGGAGGGAAGGCTCGGAGGATTCCATTGCCAATTACTTCAGTTGTAAAAGGTCGTAGCCCCCATTTGGGAAGCATCATAACCGCCAGCGTCGGTTACCACCTTCCTGAAATCATGGCTGGCAACTATCTGCAGGAGAGGCGACAGGAGTCGGCTCCTGTAGTTTGCCACCGGGATTACCAGGTCATACCTTTCTCTTAACAAGGGTAGGAAACCGGTGCTGCACTGACGGGCAGCCGCCTCAATACCCAGCCCAACATCAGCCTCTCCCCGGGCGATAGCGGTCGCCACAGCGAGATGCGTATCCAGTTCGTGTTCGTAGCCTTTCACCTCGGAGGGCACGATGCCCTGCTGGCGCAGCTTGAGATCCAGGAGCACGCGGGTCCCTGATCCCTTCTGACGGTTGGCCAGGGCGACGTCGGGACGCCTCAGGTCTTCAATCCCCCTGATCTGCTTCGGATTGATGCTGGCGAACATGAGACCCTGGATGCGATAGGCCAGATGCACGATGGCCACCTCTCGGCCCGGCAGGATGTGTTTCACATAGGGATAGTTATACTCACCTGTTTCCTCGTCCAGTAGATGGATGCCTGCCAGGTCTGCCCTCTCCTCCTGAAGAGCGATGAGGCCGCCAAGACTGCCAGCATAGCTGACCTCAACTCCAGTGTCCGGGGTTTCTAGCTGAAGCTGATTCACCAGGAGGTTAAGTGCTAGGTCGTGACTGCCAACTATAGCGATGGTACTTCGGGTATCAACCTTGGTCTTCCGGCTGCGGGAGGTTGCTGCTTCACTCTGACGCTCCTCGCACCAGCGAGCCAGGTGAAGGGAGAAGGCTGCCCCGATCTCTTCCGGGCGATAACCCAGGCTTAAGGCCTCCAGAATGTGGCTGCTGACCAGATTCGAAAGGCGCTCCTGGCGCATCTTGAGCACACGGGGATCGTCGGCCCCGGCTGACACCAGGGTGCCCCTACCGCGCCGCGAGGCTATGATGCGCTCTTGTTCCAGTTCCAGGTAAGCTTTGACCACCGTACCAGGGCTGACGTGCAGCGAGCGGGCGAGTTCCCTCACTGTTGGCAGGCGTCCGCCCGGCTGAAGCTCCGCAGTGGCCACAAGTTGTTTGACTTGTTGTACGATCTGCTTATACAGCGGTGTCTGAGAGCTATCGTCCAAATGAATGTCAATCATGCTCGTTGCTAATTGTGCTAGTGCAAATATAACAAATTCTTTGCGGAAAAGCAACTACCTGGAGACGGTTTACTGCATTGAGGCGGATTATGCGATTTCGTGATAGATTTGACGTCGGCGGTAAGGCTCAGGGTATCTGTACAAGTGCTCGAGAACGAACTGGGCGGCACATATGGCAGGCTGGGGACGAACGATTGCAGCCTGGTCATGCTTATCTTGCTTAGTAGTGGTTTGTCATGATATAGTCAAACCGGAGCTAGTGACAGGTCCTTTGGATGGTTCGACGAAGGTGAAAATGATGCGATAGGGATCTAACCTCATACTAGGAGGCGACTACATGAATGTCAAACCCCTCTGCCCGAGGTGTAATCTCAGTGTTTCGACTAGGCCGCTAAAATCCTGGAAATACACCAAGAATTACGAGGTCGAACGATACGAATGCCAAGACTGCAAACTGAGGTTCAATGTCTACCGAGGGCCAAAGACGTATACAATTCCTAAGGGCAAATCGAAAAGTTGAGCCTGTAGTGATCTGACAGTCCGGTTGTTAGGTGATCTGTGAAAACAGACAAAACAACAATAGTCGATCTATTCGAGAAGCGGAGACGTTACCTTGTTCCTATCTACGGAAGTGCTGCGACAGCGACACATGGAGCGAATATACGATTGTTGGACGTAGGTATCTTAGCGGGTCTGGCATCAGAGGTATGGCAGTATTGTAAAGATACCGTGAAGGAATAATCGTGAAGGAATCTTTGGGAGTTGTGTTGACGGCGTCTAGCCAATATGAGGTTTGGTGCGACAAGCCCAGTGATAAGGATCTGGTGAGAGCTTTTTCGAGGGTTTCAGCCTTCTGGAGCAGGATTTCATCAGTTCAGATTATCCCGAATATGTCTCGAGAAAAACTGGTTGCCAACCCACGATTGGCAGCGATAGCACCACTACTTGACTATGACAGGCCGGACATGATCATAATGCTGGGAGGCCGTCCAGTTCTGGTGATCGAGATCACTGAACATGGTTACACAGGCGACAACCCACTGCAAAGGTTTGCGAGGCTCGCGAGAGCGGCAGAGATGGGTATTCCATCGATTCATTTTACTCCATTTGCCCGAACTAGGTATGACGAGATGCTTTATACAGACAATCCCACTAGTGCGAGGAAGGTATCTTCAAGACTGTTTGAAGGTTTTCTGAGGTTGACGAGAGTCTATGGCGTGCCTGTGGTAGCAATGGACTGGGCGGTATCGAGACAGGGCCTGCCGATTAGGCCGAGTAACGACAATGAGATTCGCCAGATCTATGGCGAGGTTATTGACTATGCAGAACATCTATGTGAACACGATGGCGAACATGTACTCCATGGCGAAAGTATCCTCAACTGCCAGGTAATCGCGAGAGCAATAGAAGCGACAAAGAAAAAGGCGGCTCAGAGCAACGTCTTGGAAAGTGAAATCCGAATAGAGAATGTTCCGTACCCGCGCGTGTGTCAACTTGTATCCGAGCCGAAGAGCATTGTCGATTTGATAGGATCTGACTATTTCATGAAAGGCAAGGATCACAAACTAGTGGCCCTCCGGGCGATAGAGGATTCGGTGGTGGAGTCAGTAGAGACTCCGGGTGGCCTTCTTGATGTATCATCCGCAAGAGCTGACGTTGGTCGGTTGCTACCGGCACAGTTCGGAGAAAAGGCGTGGCTGGTATTCTATTCCGGGTATGAGTGGCGCAGCCAGCCAAACGGCGGGATTGTTGTCAATACAGAAATACTATACTGTCGAAGCGAGTTTGGGAAAACGGTGAGGGACAGGAATCAGTACCTTGTAGTTGTTTGGCCACGTGTGTTCTGGAATAGAAGCCATCCACGCAGGATTGCTCTGCTCCGCGAGCTAGAAGCCTTCGTCGATTCTAGCCAGACTACAAGACTGGGGCAGCTCATTGTTCAGAAGCGGATTGCACGGGGAATACCGCTTGATCACCCCAACTATGTGGCATACAATGCTGATTCGATCGGTACCTGGGCGGAGGGTGGGGAGGCTGGACGTATATATCGGAACTACTGTGACCTCATTATTCTGAATGATCGAGTATTGCTTGGTAACCACTGGAAGATGTGAGAGCACCTTGGGAGCGTAGTGGACTTACCTGACACTACTGAAACAGAGATACATAACCTTCTTCGTCAAAGGCTGTCGAACATCACCGGTGTGAAGCTTCTGGGATGGAACCCACCCAATGCCAAGACCTATGGGCTTCCAAATATTCTCATTCCAAAGTTCCGAGAGCAACGGAGAGCAGGTTCCGATCGCGTGGACGCGTGCATGACTTATGAAGATGTGCTGATACTGACTGAGATTAAGGCTGCCAGCTCTGAGATGGTTGCCGACATCGCAAAGCTGCGACGAATCTACTCATACTGGGACTTGCTGGGCATAACGCAGATACTGACCAGGCAGGGGATAAGATTCAGTCCGATCCCAAGGGCCGTCGTTCCGGCTATCGCGTTTGGGACACTCGACAGCTCGCTGCCGCAAGATTTTCTATGTTGGCATGTCCAGCCTGGAGTATATAGACAAATAGCGGGCGTGCAGATTCCTGAGAAGGACGCCGAGGTACTTCGAAGACTCAGGGCTGCTTTCGAAAGAACACAAGATAATCCTGAGATGTAACCTTGTCCTCGCGAGCCGAGCGATGATATGATGCCTGTTGAAAGCGGACACCGCGCTCTATTGATTCGCACACTGTCAAATCGGGGATGCGTCTGGCGGCCAGCGAGCAGATGTCATTCATCACTGGTAGGCGTTCATCACGGAAAGTAGAGTTGTTCACCACCAGGCAGACTTTATGGCCCGGCTTTAGTATCCTGCTGGCTTCAGCTAGTACCGTCACGACATCTTCTATATAGCGCCCATATAGGCTGATGTTGGTAGTCTTAAAGCCATCCTCGATCTCATGGGCGGCTATGGATTCTCTGTTAGCTCCATACCATTCGAGCTCAAAACGTAGAACGTCTGACGAGTACCTGTAAAGAGCAAAATAAGGTGGATGAAAGATTACCAAGCCAGCACAGTTCTCTGCGAGAGACGTCTGACGGGCGTCTTGGCAGAGGACCTGGACATCTGTGCATCTCGCCAGCCATCGCAGCTCACGCATTTTCATGATCATCATGTTTGCCCTTTCGACAAACATTCTCTTGACATCAGGAACCCGGTCATGCTTGATGTGGAACAGTCGGCCTGGCGTGGGTGAACTATTGGAGGAGCGCCTGAGAATGGAGAGGAACGCCACCATGAAGAAGTCGCGAAGTTGGCTATCTTCAACCCTCTGGATCACGTACTTGAGTTTCGCCAGCTCCAGCTGCACCTCAGGAAGAAACCAGTAGTCGACATTTCTGAATTTGGGGATCATCGACGCAAGATTATTGCAAGACAGAGGCAGTCCATCTTCGGAGATTAGATTTAGAACATCTCGAAGTGCCTTTTCATCTATGAGTGTTGTCTTAACCTTCGACACGAGCGTTGCAACCGGGTTGATATCAATTCCAATAGAATGATGGCCAAGTAGCATCGACTCTACCAAAGAGGTCCCACATCCGCACATAATATCAACAATGTCTCCTGGGCCCGGGTACTCGGTACCTTTGCGGATTATGAAACGGATGACAGCTGGCGGCAGCTTGCCAAAATAGCGAAAGTACGCGTGAGTGGCATAATTTCCGTTCGCGTTCGTATCGTTGAATTCCATTCGTTGCATTGACAACCTACTTCCTAAACACGAGAAGGTGTTGGGCTCTCATTCTGCGATTCAGGGTCCACCCAGTGTTGTTGTTGATCCGGTGTTGGATTTCCCTCACCAAGTGCAGGTTCAGGTCTGAAGCAAATTCCTTGGTTATAGCTCCCATGGGAATTCTTACGTAGTCAATATGGCCATCGCCAATAACTACACAGACGTGCCCACCATTCACCGTTACTTGGGACGCCTGATCAAGAATTCCGTGCCAACCTGTCAGATACTTCCTCAACCCGTCCGGCTCATGGACATAGCTTCCTCTGCAGCGTAGCTCTCTCTTCCAGATGTCACGGTGGTGATAGCCCATCCATGCTAATGGAAGCTGAACAGATTCAGAAAAGGCGGTGTTGCTAAGATAAGGAGGGTGGATAACCACCATGCCTATACTCTCTGGCTTCAACCCAAGAGACATGGCATCGTTTTCAAGTACTTGAACCCTGGGCGCAGGAAGAGTGACAAGTACTCTGTTCACTAGCCTCATCTTGCGCACCCTTGATGCGAATGTCGCGAGAACTGGTTTGGGTTGTTTGCCTTCGTGAATCTCCGTGTTCATCTTCTTCACATTTGCCAAAGACACGTGCCTCAACATGCCTAAGAACGCGAGACGACCAAAGTTAGCTACACGAGGATCGACGATTTCACCAATCATATTCCATAGGATACTCAACTCGTTGAGAGCAGTCTCAGTGAAAAACTGCTCGTTCCCAAATAGGTTTCGCAGCCGTGCGGAGTCTAGGAATTTCGACGACATGGATTGACCAAACGAAAACATTGTAGGAGTGCCTAACTCACCTGCGGCTCGTTGTATGAGGCTGTCAATTGTGGGCTCTAGTATTTCCACAGGTATAGGGGTCGTAGCTACTCGACTGGCAAGCACAGCTACAGGGTTTACATCCATCCCTATCGCGGGGATTTCATTATACCACGCCTCGATCAAGCTAGTGCCGCCTCCACACATAGGATCAAGCATAGGTACCTCGCGCACTGCGTATTCAGCCATAAGAGCAGCTGCAATTTGAGGAGGAAACTTGCCGATATACCGAAAATAGTCATGCGACAAGTAGCGGCTGTTCACAGCATGGGGGATTTCCCACACCTCTAAGCCATCCTCGTGAGTTATCTGTAGCCCGTCGACCTTCTTAGTCACGCGGTACACCTTTCCAAGTTCGGTCGAGTCTTTTTGTCTCAAAAAGGTCGCTAAAATCCAATGGCTGGCCGTTGATCTCTCTTTGCTTTCGGTTCAGGGCAGACACTATTTTGGCGATGGTGTCTGCACGAGGGCTAAGCTTATCCGATCGAGATTCGAGCTTCCACAGCACGTTTCTGGAAACACCTGCCTCCCGGGCTAGCCCAACTCCTGTCAGCCCACACTCGATTCGTTTTTGCTGCAGGAGAGTAAGACCGTCTCTACCAGTCTTTGGAACTATTCTTGTTCTGGGCACCGTGTCCCTCGGCTCTGTGAAGGCTTCCTGGCTGTTATTATAACACGGTAGTCGAGACATTGTAAAGCACAAGAGAGACAGATTAGGGCAGCAATGGCACACGCTCTCACTTTGCACACATCTTGAATGGCCATGCTGGTTATGCGACCTTTAGTGCAGACTCCGGCGAACCTTCTTGCGCAAATTGAGTATTCTGTTAGAGCGTATAATCATAAATTCCACCTGCTGAGGTAGTAGGCTTAAGACTGCCCTTCAGCATTCAGGAGGGGCCGCTAAGGCGTCAATCGTAATGCAGTAGAACCCCTGGGAGATCGTCTATCAACGTATTAGTCCTTCCACAAGCAAAGAGAAGGGTCACAGTAATAAACAATCTCTCTACCAGGTCTAGCCTCAAACCTCCACAGGTGATACAATAATATCCCAGTAAACAGCCGCCGCTTGCTTGAAAGAGGAACAGGCAATTGAAACAGGTACAGCTTTACGACACCACCCTTAGGGATGGAGCGCAGCAAGAGGGCATCTCCTTCTCCGTGGAGGACAAGCTGAAGA
>VGOE01000066.1 GCA_016876035.1 Chloroflexota bacterium | reverse complement strand
ACTGGGTGTAGGCAATCTGATGGCGTCGGCATACCTCGCTTATCGTGGCCCCCGACCCCCTCCCCTCCTCCACTACCCTCAGCTTCTCTTCAGCACTCATGTGCCTACCTTGACTTCTCTCCACAGTATTACTCCCTCCTATCGATCATTATACTTCCCCAGGAGGGCCTAACATTTTTCCTCAAAGCTGATTGTCCGACTTCCATTGAAGCACAACACAGCCACTGTCATTAGAGCAGTTCGAAAAATACTTGTAGATTTTGCTGTGGAAAAGTTCTCTTTGGTGGGGAAGGGGAGACTCGAACTCCCACGCCTTGCGGCACATGATCCTAAGTCATGCCTGTCTGCCAGTTCCAGCACTTCCCCAGGCACGCAATCAGCGAAGCGTCAAAAGATTCAGGAAAAGGGTCAACAGAGTGCCAACAGTGTCCTCTCTGCGGTGGGGAACCATGTGTCTCGCCTCATACTATAGCACCTGGCCATACTTGTATCAGGCCGTTGTTGTAAGCCCGAGTCGTTGCAACCGCGAGCGGCCTTCGGGCAATCTGCAAAACCAACGGTGCTCTCTGGCCTCCGACCACGCAAATACAAACTCTTCATGCCAGACGAGACAGCTAATATATCACCCTATTCTGTACTCCCATTGACAAAAGGTGTCCTTCTGGTTCTTCCGTGGAGGCACCTTCAAACACCTCACCTCTATTTCAGGATTGAAGAGTTCGACGTGCTTTCGGCGCATAACGGAGCATGCCAGTTCGCAATGGGTAGCATCCCGGCCCTCGCCTTCTTTCTCCAAAGCCACCAACGTTGGACAGTGAGTGACGGTAAGCATCGCGTCATTCCTGTTCATTACCTCTATCTTTTCTTCGATGACAAAGTGCAATGGGCGTGCCTGCAAGACTTTCATGAAATCAACAACATCCTTACCATTGATTCCCAGCAGGTCCTTGATATCATCGACCATGTACCTCAACTCTTTTTCCCAAACCCACCTATCGCAGGCCAGGGCTTCCTCATTGCCAACCCTTTCCTTGACAGAGAGATACCAAAATCCATCCAGAGTAACCAGCAATCTGGAGTATAGCTCCAGCAACCCTACGATGGTTTCCTTAGAAAAATCCTCAAATCTCAGATCCGGGTTGAAATCTGCGCTGTAATCGCTTATCCCTTCCACTTCGTGTACCTTTGAATTCTCGAGTCTCTCACTGCAAGATAGTTCGGCAAAGCATAGAAAGGCACAAAAGGTAGCAGGAAACCAACTGACTATTCTTGGGGCGCTCGCGGGCTAAGCCTATCTTCAAGAAATCCCTACTTATTGGCATCTGAGGCAAGCACCCCGCCCACAGCCCAGTTCTCCTTCGGCACATCCTCGAATATTACTATAGTGGCTTGGGGCGTGGTGTCAGCCACCTTTACCACTGCCTCAGTGATAAGGCGGGCCAGTTCTGCCTTCTGGGCATGGGTTCTGCCCGGCCACATCTCTACTCTGACTATCGGCATAAGGTCACCTCCGCTGTGCTGCGAACCCGGCCGATGAGGTCTCTCTCAGCCTCTTGCTTTTCCTTATCCCCTCTACGGGATCTGCGTCGGCTGGCCTGGGCTTTTGCCTGCGTTTCCTTTAGGCGTTCCTTTCCTCGAAACCAGGAAGGAGTGCGATAACCTTTCATAGCTAGTTATGCTTCCTGCCAACCATCAAACCTGTCGGCTCAGATGAGAGCGCCGGTTCTCGGTGAGACATAACGCCGTGACTCAGTCCTTAAGGGAGTCGGTCTGGCAATAGGCGATAACGTGATTGAAGCGACACGCGACACAAAAGAAACACCGGGCCCCTACAAGCTGCCGCAGTTGCCCCATCTGTCTCCTCAGGACTTCGTCTTATTAAGAGCTGCCGCTCAGGCTAGTTCTATCTCATGTAGGTCAGGAGCGATCATGAGCTTGGGCTCGCTCAAGGCCTGTACCTCTTCAGCGGTCCAGCCGGGGGCCACCTCCCTGAGAACCATCCCTTTTTCAGTCACCTCTATAACGGCAATATCCGTAATCACCAGGTTCACGCAGCGACGGCCAGTGAGAGGGTAGGTGCATTTTTTCACAATCTTATATCCGCCGTCTTTAGTGTTGTGTGGCATGACTACTATAACATTCTTGGCGCCCAGAGCTAAGTCCATGGCACCACCAATAGTCCCCACCTTCTTGGCTGGAATCAGCCAGTTGGACAAATCTCCTTTCTCCGATACCTGTAGCCCTCCCAGGACGGTGTAGTCAAGCCATCCCCCTCTCACGATGCAAAAGGATTCGGCGTGTTCCAGGATGCTCATGCCAGGCCGAGCTTCCACCGGTTGCCCGCCAGCGTTGACCAGATTCGGGTCTCCCTCCCCGGCTGTACATATGGAGCCATAGCCAAGAGCTCCGTTCTCCGAATGGAAGATAACCTCCCGATCCCCGGGCACGAAGTTGGATGCCAGGGTAGGCACCCCGATCCCCAGGTTGACCACATCACCATCTTTGAACTCTTTGGCTACCCGCAAAGCCATGGTCTGATCATCTATTCTTATCTTCTCTGCCATGATGTCCCTCCTATGAACGTAACACAACCCTGTTGACATAGACTCCAGGTGTAATGATGTGCTCGGGATTCAGTACACCCAGTTCCACTATCTCATCCACTTCGGCAATGGTCACCTTAGCCGCTCCAGCCATGGTGGCATTGAAGGTTCTTGAAGTCCCCCTGTACACCAGGTTGCCCCAGCGATCGGCTTTGTGGGCCCTTATCAGGGCAAAATCGGCCTTGATAGCCACCTCCACCAGGTATTTCTTGCCATCGACTTCTATCACCTGTTTCCCTTTTTCGATCTCGGGGATACCGACGCCGGTGGGGGTAAGGACACCGCCGAGGCCTGCCCTAGCACACCTGATTCTCTCCGCCAGCGTCCCTTGAGGGACTATTTCAATCTCAACTTCCCCCGCCCTCACTCTTTTCTCCAAGGTGTTGACTATCAGAGGGTTAACCGGTGCAGACACGACGTGCTTCACGCACTGCCCTGTCCTGTGTAGCACCTCAACGTCATGCTCGCCCCAGATCTCAATGCCGAACCCTCCGCTGTTGGATACCACAGTGAGATTCTTCGCGGGCAGCTTGGATAGCGCTGTTAGCAGGCAACTGGGGGCGTTTACTATGTTGCCAAAACCGCCCACCAGTATCACAGCGCCGTCATGGATATCAGCCACGGCTTCATCGACACTGGCAACTATCTTGTTTATTGCCATAGACACCTCCTATTTAGGGGGAGGGGTTGAAACCACTCTCCCGTTTTTCTTCACTATTTTGCCATGCTTGATTGAGGATGACAAATCCTCCATAGCAAGGATACGAAGTTCAGGTTTGATATGATCTCGCCGTACCAAGAGCTCTGAGGAGAGGACAGGTGGTGGCGGAGTCAATCCCGTTTCCATTGTTGTGGAAACTGAGTCTGGGCTCTTCGAACACAAGACTTGTTCCCTCATACGAGAGCTCCCCTTCACTTATATTGGTCCAATTTGCGGAGTATTTGGTCTGCCCATTGCTGTGATTCCCATTCTCCCAGCCATATATGCCCCATTCTGGTTCCTGGCGCTGAACCGAGTTTCCAGCGCAACCCAGATTCGTAGCATTGTCATTTTTCGCAGAAGCAAGAGTATGGTCTGGATTATGGGACCTACATTGGGGTTATCCCCTGTCCTCAATAGCAAGACCTGTTCTATTCTAATATGTATTCCCCACAATTTCCAGCCAAGCCAACCATAAGGAGCCTGACCTACCTGAGAATACGGGTGTTGACGAACTTATTGACATAACACAACATGTCGCTACTTCGAAGGTGAGGCGACCTATTGTGGTTCACGGGGAAAGGGCGACGGCGACACATTTAGCAGAAGATGCTAGAATGGGTGAAGTGACCGAGGGGATCATAGGTAACCTGCTCAGGAGATAGATGAAATAAATAAAAGGCAAGGCAGAAGGCGAGATCCAATACCTAATAGAAGATTGACTTTTGGAGAAGGTGCCAGAAGCCCCGTCATTCTTATGAAAACTAAAATGATGGAGCTCTGCCTGTGACAGGGCTGGACGACCAGTTTCTACGCTCGATTGTTCCGATTTTTGTGGCCATTGATGCTCTGGGAACGTTGCCCATAGTCATTTCCATCAGTGAACAGATGACTAAGGACGAGCGTACCAGGACAGTGAACCTCGCCATGATCACTGCCTCGACCTTGGGACTGGCCTTCCTCTTCGCTGGCAAGTACCTACTCGAATTTCTGGATATTTCGGTGGGCCACTTCGCTATTGCCGGCGGGTTAGTTCTGCTTGGTCTTTCAATGCGAGACTTGGTGGCTGGGAAAATGACGGATATGCCGTTGAGAGAAGAGATGGTGGCTGTTGTCCCCATTGGCACCCCTTTGACTGTAGGCCCAGCTACTTTGACTACACTCTTGCTACTGAGTGGTCAATATCACCTGTGGATAGTGGTGATGGCGTTTGCCGTGAACCTTGCGGCGGCTTGGCTCATTTTTCTCCAAGCGAACCGAGTGATTGGTTTTCTGGGACATGGTGGGGTGAGGGCTATCTCCAAGGTGGCTAGCCTTCTCCTGGCTGCCATCGCCGTGAGGATGGTCATCAAGGGGTTGACTATCGCTTTCCCGCAATTGGCTTGAGCAGCTTCTTAATGGTTTGGAAGGAGGTCTGACAGTAAAAATGGAAATTACGTGGCTAGGGCATTCCTGCTTCAAGATCAAGGGTAAAGAGGTAACAGTGGTTACCGATCCGTATGACGAAACTATAGGCTACCCGTTTCCTCGGCTGAATGCCAACATAGTCACCGTAAGTCATGGCCACCCTGGTCACAGCTATTTGGCTCGTATCGATGGCAATCCGAGAGTGGTCAGCCGCCCTGGTGAATATGAGATCAAGGGAGTCTTCATTATCGGCCTTCCCAACTTTCACGATGCTCAGCAAGGTAGTCAGCGGGGGAAGAATGTTACCTACCTTATTGAGATGGAGGATGTCAGACTTTGCCATCTGGGCGACCTGGGACATTTACCATCGTCACGC
Organism: Chloroflexota bacterium; assembly: GCA_016876035.1. Lineage (GTDB taxonomy): Bacteria > Chloroflexota > Dehalococcoidia > UBA2247 > RBG-13-53-26 > VGOE01. Next base: position 8,071 of record VGOE01000066.1, on the reverse strand, counting down.
CAGGTGGAAGAGTTGAGCGATCCAGGCGTGCTATTCGTTCCGGTGGGTGGTGTATCCACCCTCGATGCAAAGACGGCGGCTGAAATAGTAAGGCTGCTGAGGCCCAGGATCGTCGTCCCTATGCATTATGGGACTGCAGTGGTACCAAGGCTTGAGCCTTTGAGCGAGTTCATCAAAGAAATGGGGCTGAGGGAAGTCCTCCCTCAGCCCAAGCTTTCTATCACCAGTTCAAATCTTCCTCAGGAGACGAAGGTAGTGATATTAGACCACCTGACAAAGTAAGTCAGGCTATCTGAGCGATTGCCTTTCTGTATCCACCCTGAGTCGAGTTATTTGACCTCGACAGTGGCGCCTGCTGCCTCGAGCTTCTCCTTAATAACGCGCACTTGCTCTTTAGTAGCTCCCTCTTTTACTGCTTTGGGGGCGCTTTCTACCAGTTCCTTCGCTTCCTTCAATCCTAGGGTAGTCACCTCGCGCACGGCTTTGATCACGTTTATTTTGTTGGCACCGATTTCCTTAAGGATGACAGTGAACTCTGTCTGCTCCTCCGCTGCCGCTGCTGCTGGTGCTGCTGGGCTGGCACCCGGCATGCTAGCTGGTGCTGCTACGGCTACGGGTGCTGCACTGACTCCGAACTCCTTTTCCAGGTCTCTTACCAGCTCTGCCAACTCGAGAACAGTCATGTTCTTGATGGCGGCGATAATCTCATCCTTGGTCATTTATCTTAACCTCCTTCTAGTTGCTGCTTTCTTGCTTGCAAGGTTCTTATAATTCCTGTTAAGTTGGCGCTAAGGACAGTCAATAATGAGGAAATTGGCGTTTGCATCTGTGAAACTAGCCGCCCAGCCAGCACCTGTCTTGAAGGGAGTAACGATAGGGCTACTATCTCACTGGGATCGAGCAGCCTGTTGTTTAACAAGCCTCCCCTGATTCTGAGAGGAACCTTGACTGAGCGAATATGATCCGAAAGGATCTTGGCAGGCTCCGAGACTTCGCCGTAGCTGAAGGCTATGGCCGAAGGGCCAGTCAGGAGTTTCTTCAGTTCCTCTTTGCCTACTCTCTCTGCGGCGATGCCCGCCAGGTTGTTCTTGACCACACGAAACTGAACACCAGATGCCGTTAGCAAGCGACGTAACTGGTTTATCTCGCTGACCGTCATCCCTCGATAGTCGGTGACGATGGCCAGTTGACAATGTGTCAGCCATTCCTCGATCTTCTCGACGATTTGTTCCTTTTTTCTTCGTATCATTTCTTTACCCCCATTATTCCCTGTTCAAAAAAAGCCCCTGTGGCTTGCGACCCAGGGGCAGCACAAAGACTCTTCCCGTAGCAAACCAGCCTCAGCAGGCAGATGTTTTGAGCCTCAGCGGCACCTGCGGTCTATGGCAAGCTTGTTCCCATTATACACTATTCAAGGCCAGTTACGGAAGGGTGCCTCCTCCTTTATCTTGATGGTGGCTCGCCAATAATGGTAACTCCGCATACGAAGTTACCGGGGTGGCCACCCTGGTTATGAGCCAGCCCAAGCTTAACATCTTTTAGTTGTCGGGAGGAATCCTCAGCTTTGCCCTGGAACTGTTTGTAAAATTCATACACTTCGCGACCCCCGCTGGCACCAGCGGGATGTCCAAAGGACTTCAAGCCACCACTTACATTTACCGGTATCTCGCCTCCTTGCTCCCAAGCACCGGATTCGAGATCTTCCTTGGCGTGGCCTTTCTCGCAGATGCCGAGAGACTCCACTGCTATTAGTTCGGCAATGGAGAAGCAGTCATGGACCTCGGCCATGCTCAGTTCCTTTCTGGGGTTCTTTATTCCAGCCATTGCATACACCTGTTTGGCAGCCGCCTCGGTTTCCTCCCAGGTGCTGAAGTCGTAGTTAGTGCGCTCTTTGCCCCAACCTGGGCCACAGGCGATTCCTGATCCCTTGATGGTGATGTAGTCACCAGCGGGTCTAAAAGACTTGGCATCCTCGGTGCGGCAAAGGATTGCTGCTGATGCTCCATCGTTCACACCGCAGCAGTCGAGAAGGCCTAGGGGCCAGGCTATTATGGGGGAGTTCAGCACTTCCTCTACCGTTATTTTGCGCTGTAGCCAAGCCTTTGGGTTTCTAGCCCCATTGTAGTGGCTTTTCACTGATATCTTGGCTAGGAGTCTCTTGCCTTCCTCTGGGCTCAACCCGTACTTGGAGAAATACCTGGTGGCAGCCAAAGCATAACGGGCTACTGCGCCGCCAACTTCTGGAGCTGCACCATAGACGGGATGCCACTTACCAGGGTAAGCCTGGCCGATCCCACCGAAGCCAGCATCCTTTAGCTTATCCCAGCCTACTGCTAATACAAGATCATAGGCCTTGGCAGCCAGCCCCAGAGCTGCTCCCCGGATAGTCTCTGCCCCGGTGCCGCAGGCGTTTTCGACGCGGGTAACTGGTATGAACTGCAATTGCAAGGCGCTGGCGAGTATAATCCCTGTCATTGCCACATCGGCGGAGGTGTATCCCACCCAGGCAGCCTGAATATCTTTCGCTTCTACTCCAGCGTCCTGGAAGGCTTCGGAGGCAGCATCTACAATCAAGTCAATGGGGTCCTTGTCCCAGAACTCCCCGAAGGGAGTGCAACCCATACCAACTATGGCCACTTTGTCCTTTAAGCTTTCCATTATCTTCTCCTTAGCACCTTACTGGCCGAACCCGCCAGAAGTAGTTGTGCAGTCCCGCTGCATCGAGTTGTATCCTGAAGGTCATCTCCACTTTCATGCCGACCTGGACCTTAGAAGTGTCCCTGTCGGTCATCACGCTGTAGAACCTGCCTCCATCGTCCAGGTTGACTACGGTGAAGACCTTGGGCAGAACTACTTCCATGGCTCTCTCGTCCATGCTGAAGGTAAATACGGTCCCCTTCTTATCAGAGAGCCTGATGAGTTCAAAATTATCCTTCGTCTGGCAGTACATGCATATCCTTTGCTTGGGATACTGAATGTTTCCACATACACGGCACTTCTGTCCATAGAGGGCGAAAAGGTGCTGGCGGTCCCGCCATATGGCCGGCAGTGAAGAGCGGCGGGCGGGGCGACGCCCGGCCTCCCACTCCATAAGCTCACGTATCTCCACATACTTACCATAGCCAGGGAGCATAAGCTTTGAGGCTAGGTGGCGCTTTATTCCTCTTCGATCCCTCACCTTTTCAATTTGCTCAGTTACTTTGAGAAGGAAGGCATCAGCTCCGTCCCCATAGGTGGCATAGAGTATCTTGTCCCCTGGTTTCGCTTCTTCCAGCGCAGCCACGAGCGTCATAGGGGCCAGAGCGGTGCCTGTGTTGCCCACAGAGTCAAACAAGGGAGACTGTACTTGGGTCTTAGAATCGAGTCCGATCTCTCTTGCTATGCTTGCGTGTGTCCTGGCATCTGGTCCGTAGAAGGCCGCTTTGCTAATACTCTTGGGGCTCACTCCATGTTTCTTAAGCAGCGCTAAAGCCGCCTGAGGCAGGATCTTCATGTACCCTTCATCTCGAAGAAACCGATCTTCCCAGGTTTGCATGTAGGTATCTTGTGGCTTCTTCCACACATCGACGAACTCGCTGGAGAGGTGGTAGCTCCCCTCTATAGCCGCAGCCACATCGGAATCACCGATAAGCAGGGCAGCCGCACCATCTCCGAAAATAGCCTCGAATTCAGAATTTGGGGCGGGGATGCGGCACTCGGCGGTAGCCACCATTACCTTCTTGGCTGAGCCTGCCTTAACTGCATCCGTGGCTAGTTGCAGGGCGCTGCCGGCTCCTCTCAGTGAGTGGGCGATGTCTATAGTCAGCACGTCTTCGCGGAGGTCAGCAGCGGCTCTTATTATGCTGGCTGATTGCTTTTCCACATAGGGTGGTGAGACAGTGGCGAAATACAGGGCATCCACCTGCTGGCGATCCATGCCATTTAGGCAATCTAAGACTGCCTCTACCCCCATTGTTACGCTATCTTCATCAGCGTTGGCTATTGCCTTCTCGCCTCTCCCCAGAGATTTCATCCACATCGCCCCGATAGCATCGCGGCTTAGTCTGTAGATGGGAATATAGGCCCCATATGAAACTATACCTACCATGCTGCTCTCCTTCTATAGTTTTCTAATCCGCACGACGTCCATGCTTCCTTGATGGCTTAGCTTTGAGGCCCTGATATTGAGGCACTTCAGATCGTTGCCAGGATAGATCTGAGATCAAGTTTGACACCCGGTCCCATGGAGGTTGCTATTGTAGCGCTCTTGATATACTGCCCTTTAGCGCCGCTAGGCTTGGCTTTCACTATCGCTTCCATGATGGCTAGGAGGTTCTCCATCAGCTTGTCTACTTCAAAGCTTGCCTTGCCCACGACAACGTGGATATTGCCTGTCCGATCCAATCGGAACTCCACTCGGCCCTTACTGATCTCTCCGATTACTCTGGGGAGGTCTGCTGTTGGCGCTACCGTTCCTAGCTTGGGATTTGGCATGAGGCCGCGGCGACCAAGAATCTTTCCCAGCTTACCTATCTTTCCCATCACATCGGGGGTGGCAATGACCACATCGAAGTCCAGCCATCCCTCCTCGACTTTCTTGATCAGATCATCGGCACCTACATAATTTGCACCAGCTTGCTCGGCGATCTTTACTGCTTCGCCCTGGGCGAATACGAGGATGCGAATCTTCTTCCCCAGCCCATGGGGTAGTGAGGTAGTGCCCCTCACTTGCTGATCAGCATTACGAGGGTCAAGATTCATGCGTAAATGGAGCTCGACGGTTTCGTCAAAGCGGGCGTACGCCGCCTTCTTTGCCAGATCGATAGCTTCCCTGAGGGGGTAACTGTTTGTTAGATCTACCAGCTTGGTAGCTTCCTGATACTTCTTGCCATGCTGTGCCATTGGTTACTCCGTCTCAATTCCCATGCTACGCGCTGTACCTTGGACAATCTTCATGGCTCTCTCTGGATCTGAGGCGTTAAGGTCTTTCATCTTCACCTGGGCGATCTGTCGGAGCTTCTCCTGAGATATTTTGCCGACCTTCTGCCTTATCGGTGATCCACTGCCCTTCTCTATACCCACGGCCTTCAGCAAAAGTTCAGCAGTGGGCGGTGTCTTCAAAACGAAACTGAAGGAGCGATCGTCATATATCGTGAGTTCTACAGGAACTATAGTGCCTTCCTGGGAGGCTGTCCGATCGTTATACTCCTTGCAAAAGGCCATTATGTTGACCCCATGTTGGCCCAGAGCCGGCCCCACCGGGGGTGCCGGCGTGGCCTTGCCAGCCGGAAGTTGCAGTTTAAGAATAGCCTTTACCTTCTTTGCCATGTCTAAAGCTTCTCCACCTGTAAAAAGTCGAGCTCTATTGGCGTCTCTCGTCCAAAGAAGGAAACCAGTACTCTCACTTTACCTTTCTCTGGGCTGATTTCATCGATTATGCCAGCAAAATCGATGAATGGGCCATCGGTAATGCGTACGCTTTCCCCTTTGGTCAATCCGACCGTTACCTGAGGTGCACCAGCTTTCATCTTCGCCAATATGGTTGCCACCTCTTCTTCTTCAAGAGGGGCAGGAATGAGTTTCCCTTGCTCGTCCTGGTTGCTCACGAAACTGGTGACTCCTGGAGTATTGCGAACTATACTCCAGCTGTTGTTATTCATTCTCATCTTGACAAGCACGTAGCCAGGGTAAAGCTTCTTGGATACGGTGCGTCGTTGCCCTTCCTTGATTTCGATCTCCTCTACAGTAGGTATGATGACATCGCCTATGTCCTTGTCAACGTCCATAGACTTGACACGCTGCTCCAGGTTTAGTTGGACCTGCGCTTCACGCCCTGTATATGTGTGAATCATGTACCACTGTCTTTCGTCTTCCTGCATGGTAATCCACTATCTCCCCAGCAACACGTCCCATACCAGGTGGGTGAATCCATAGTCAAGCGCGCCAAGAAGAATGCCGAGGGTAATACAGACGATTAGCACTATGACGGTCAACCGTATTGTATCACGTCTCGTGGGCCAGACTACTTTCTTTAGCTCGGCTATGATGTCGCTAAAGAACCTGAATCTGGTACCTTGCTTCCCGGCAGCTTCAGCCTTTCCCATTACTGGCTATTTGGCCTCTCTATGCAGTGTCTGAGTGCGGCAGCGAGGACAATACTTCTTTAGCTCTAATCGCTGTGGATCATTCTTCCTGTTCTTAGTAGTGGTATAGGTTCTCTCTCTACACTGGGTGCAAGCAAGATGAATGATACCTCTAACGTCAGCTTTCTTTGCCACGTACTCTACTACTCAATTATGCGAGTGAATGTCCCCGCCCCTACTGTTCTGCCGCCTTCCCTGATGGCGAATCTCAGCCCCTCCTCCAGTGCCACGGGGCTGATCAACTCTACGGTCATCTTCACATTATCCCCTGGCATAGCCATTTCCATTCCTTCAGGTAGCTTAATCGCGCCGGTGACATCCGTGGTCCTGATGTAGAATTGGGGCTTGTAGCCATTGAAGAAGGGAGTGTGCCTCCCGCCTTCTTCCTTGGTCAAGATGTAGACCTGACCCTCAGCCTTGGTGTGTGGCTTCACAGAACCGGGTTTAGCAATCACCATGCCTCTTTCGATTTGTTCCCGTTCCACACCTCTCAACAGGATTCCGACTGCATCGCCAGGCTCGGCATCGTCCAAAATCTTGTGGAACATCTCCAGACTAATAGCAACAGTGTTGATAGATGTTCCTAGCCCCACTATCTCCACTGGATCGCCTGCTTTGATAGTGCCTCTCTCTACCCTCCCTGTGGGTACAGTACCACGTCCCTTGATGCTAAAGACATCCTCAATCGGCATCAGGAAAGGTTTGTCCTTGTCTCGTACCGGGGTGGGGATATAAGCGTCAACCGCATCCATTAGCTTCCAGATTCCCCCACACCACTGGCAGTCTCTCTTACCGCAGCCACATTCGCCTGCCTTAAGAGCACTAACCCGCACTATGGGGATCTTGTCTCCAGGGAAGCCATACTTGGTTAGCAAATCTCTCAACTCTAGTTCCACGAGCTCGAGCAGCTCAGGGTCATCCATGGCGTCCACCTTATTCAAGGCAACCACTATGGACGGTACTTCTACCTGGCGTGCCAGCAGAATGTGCTCCCTCGTTTGAGGCATAGGCCCGTCAGGGGCGCTGACTACCACGATGGCTCCATCCATCTGAGCAGCGCCGGTGATCATGTTCTTGATATAGTCAGCATGGCCGGGGCAGTCCACGTGGGCGTAGTGGCGCTTTCCGGTCTCGTACTCTATGTGGGCGATCTGAATAGTCAGCCCTCTGGCCTTTTCTTCAGGGGCATTGTCTATACTGTCATAGGAGCGATATGATGCTGCGCCTACTGTGGCCAGTACCCTGGTTATGGCCGAAGTCAGCGTAGTCTTCCCGTGGTCGACGTGACCAATTGTCCCAACGTTTACGTGTGGTTTTACCCGCTCAAACCTTTTCTTTGCCATTTATAGCCTCCTCTTCCATGAGCCCACAACCAGATTCGAACTGGTGACCTCACCCTTACCAAGGGCGTGCTCTACCGGCTGAGCTATGTGGGCATCATTTCATCATTATTTAGTTAACCTTTACCTGGAGGGGGCAGGATTCGAACCTGCGTAGCCCTGAGGGCGACAGATTTACAGTCTGTTGGTATTAACCACTCACCCACCCCTCCGACACTAGCCCGAGAGGGGATTCGAACCCACTAACCTACCGATTACAAATCGGTTGCGCTACCATTGCGCCACTCGGGCAACTAGGCAAATAGTATAAGCAAAAGCTTGTTTCGAAGTCAAGGTAAGCGTGTTTCCTCCTCTGCGATAACAGGTTTAGCTTTGCTCTGTCCCACGTCCGAACATCACGGTCATGTTTGATAGTCTCAAGCATACCATATATGTGCCTTAAGTGCCATGTGGAAACCTCGTGGGTAGCGTAACATATTGTGTGTAAAAAGAGGGGGGCGTATCCTTCTAGAGATAAGAGAAAGATATCTTAGAAAGGAGGACGCCCCATGGTACAGGTCAAAGACCTGACCCAACTCAAGTTAGAGGATTTGTGGCGGGAGGTCAAGG
>VGOE01000065.1 GCA_016876035.1 Chloroflexota bacterium | reverse complement strand
GGTCTCCTGCTCAAAATCCCCCCACCAATCCTCCTCATCCTTGACCTCCCGCCACAAATCCTCTAACTTGAGTTGGGTCAGGTCTTTGACCTGTACCATGGGGCGTCCTCCTTTCTAAGATATCTTTTTCTCTATATCTCTAGAAGGATACGCCCCCCTCTTTTTACACACAATATGTTACGCTACCCGGTTACTCTAAAAGATGCTCTTTCCTGGACAGTGGGCTATGCTGATAACGGCGGAAATCCCCAAATCATGGGCAAGCCAGTAGGTGACTGGCGCATCGGTTTCTCCTACGATGCCTTTCAGAGCGTCGTTGACCAATTGGAGGGTGCAGCCAACGGCGACCTGCTCAAGGTGGTTATCGACGCCGGATGGGATATCAGCATCAAGGCTCCATCACAAAGAGACACCCCGGAGATCATATGGGCCTACGCCGGGGAAGAGGCTGATTCTATTCTGGTGGCAGCCTGTGTAGTTGACGATTATCAGGTAAGCCATGTCCTCTTCAAGTCCAGTGCGGACGCCGAGGGTCAAGAGATGATGCCAATTTCCGGCGGGTCGGGTATATACACCCTTCGGCTGTCGGGCCATGCCATAACAGCGGAAGAACTCATTGAAGCCACCAACGATCGCGGCAACACGGCGACGAAGGCGCTGTCGCTGCCTTGGCCTCCATCAGTAGCTGAAGGCGACACCATCATCACCTCCAAGTACAGCAACAAGTGTGTGTCCGTGGAAGGAGCCAGCCTGGGCAACGGGGCCAATGTGTCCCAGCAGTTCTACGCAGGAGAAGACAGCCAAACCTGGGTGATGGAATACCTGGGGGACGGCTACTATAGGATTACCAACAAGAACAGCGGCAAGGTGCTTGAGGTCACCGAGGGCAGGACAGAGGAGTACGTCAATGTTCAGCAAAATGACTGGGCGGACGCCGATCACCAGAAATGGAGACTGTATTCCCTGGGGGACGGCTACTTCAAGGTCATGGCCAAACACAGTAACAAGTGCCTGGACGTTGTGGAGACCATGGACGACGGGGGCAATATCCGGCAGGCCACCTACCAGGGCCTTGACACCCAAAAGTGGGTCTTCCACTCACCCGAGACCTATCCGCCAGTGCTCGCGGATTACTACGCCTTCCAGGCAAAACATAGCGGGCTGATGGTGGGGGTGAGCTCGGAGAGTCCCGGAGGTAATCTGGTTGACGGAGCCTTCGTCTCTCAGAACGGCTATATCGGCGGGCACAACCAGCAATGGGAGCTGAAGCCGGTGGGAGAGGGCTACTTCAACATCGTGGCCAGGCACAGTGGAAAGTACCTGGGATTCAGTGGCACCGAGGTCGGGCAGTACTCGCCGACCGGCGGTGACGACCAGAAGTGGAAGTTTGTCTCCGTGGAAGGCGTATACTACAAGATTGTAAACAAGCAGACAAACCTTTGTCTGTATGTCGAAAGCGGGAGCACTGACGCTGGCGCTAAATTGCTGCTCCGTGAATACGGGGCCACAGATTATGAGAAGTGGACAGTGCGTTCCGCCGTGCTGCCGGTGCGAGTAACGATAGAGAAGCTCATCTGCACCATGTCCGACGATGAGGGCCCGGGCAATGATGCTGACATGTGTATTTTCAGGGCCTGGGCGAACGCCTTCGATAGGCTGGACGTTCCCGGCGCAGAGTATGTTCGGATCGGTGAGAAAGATCAAATATTCTGGAACTGGTCTAAATCCGGTGGCGTAACCGTCCACGTGGGTTATGTCTGGCCTGTGAATAAATCGATAGAGTTCATTTTCGATGCCGCTCACTATGACTTCGCCGTGGCCAAACTTGACCTGGCGCTTTATGCGGAAGAGTACGACCCAACGTCAGCAAATGAAAAAGGAACGGGCTACCTTACCACCTATGGGGCCAATTTCTTCGACAATAGTGGCCGGCATAAATTCGTGGTCGGCTCTGCCGATTTCCGTTTTGACATCTATGTCATCATCACGCGATCATGGGAGTAATGCGGTGGTGCAGGGGGGGCGTCACGCCGACGGTCGTGAAGCCTTTTGGCTGGATGAATGCGGGGCAGCGGGCTCAGGCACCCGGGGTCGCTCACAAGCCAGCTTCGGCAAAGCCAGTGGGCAGGACATGCCAGTTATTCCTCGCCCCATGCCCCATCGCCAACCAGAGGCACCCAGCGGCAAGGGCCGAGCTTCCGAATGATGGCTTCGCCCTTTTGTTTGGTGACCTTCAGCAACTCCTGCTCGTAGCGAGAGCCCACAGGAATCACCAGGCGGCCACCAGCAGCTAGCTGGTCTAGAAGCTGCTCAGGAATCCTGGGAGCGCCAGCGGCGACTATGATGCCGTCGTAGGGTGCTCCCTGAGGCCAGCCCAACTGTTTTTCGGCCAGGTGTACCTCGATATTGGTGTAGCCCAGTTTCTGCAATACCTCTTTTGCTTTGTCAAGAAGCTGGTAATGCCTCTCCACAGTGACCACCTGAGCAACCATCTCAGCTAGAATGGCGGCCTGGTAGCCACTGCCAGTGCCCACCTCTAGCACCTTCTCCGTACCCTTTAGCTCCAGAGCCTCGATCATCATGGCCACAATCAGGGGCTGGGAGATCGTCTGACCCTGGCCGATGGGAAGCGGTCTGTCTTCATAAGCAGCCTCCCGATAAGCCGAGGAAACAAAGAGTTCTCTGGGCACACGCAGCATGGCGCCGAGTACCCTCTCGTCTCTTATTTCATGGCACAAGTGGCCCACCAGCTCAGCACGTGCCGCAGCAAAATCCATCATCAAGCCTGCTCCCTGTCCGCAAACTGGGAACTTAGCCTTCCGAATAGAAACGGGAAACAGAAGGGCTGACAGGTTGTCTACATTTTAGTCAATCTCCCACGACCCGTCTAGCTCGCCTCCGGTGGCAGAAATTGCCCGGCCCGGACGCTCTCCAATCTAACATTGCCAGCCGGTAGTCCGACCACTATACTGTATATTAGTTCAAGCGTAAACATCATCTTGGTTTCTGAGAAAGCGATGAAGCTGGCCATAGCGGGAAAAGGAGGGGTGGGCAAGACCACGCTGGCAAGCCTGCTGGCGACGGTCTATTCGACGGAGGGCAAGAAAGTCATCGCTATCGATGCTAATCCTGATACTAACCTGGCTTCAGCATTGGGCATTCCCGCAGAGTTGGCACGCGATATCGTCCCGATTGTGGAGTTGGAGGACCTGATCGAAGAACGCACCGGGGCAAAGCCAGGCAGCGCCAGCCCCTTCTTCAAGCTCAATCCCAAAGTTGATGACATACCTGACCGTTTCTCGGTTAAGAAAGGCAACATCAGGCTAATGGTCATGGGCACGGTCAAAGGCGGTGGCACCGGATGCGTCTGCCCTGAAAGTGCTCTGCTGAGAGGTCTCCTGTCGCATCTTCTCCTGGACAGGTCTGAGGTAGTGATCATGGATATGGATGCCGGCCTGGAGCATTTGGGTAGGGGCACTGCCCAGGGGGTAGACGCTTTCATCGTCGTGGTCGAACCGGGGAAAAGAAGCTTCCAGACAGCGGAAGCAGTTCAGAGGCTAGCCAAAGACCTGGGTGTCGGTCAATGCTATGTCGTTGGCTCCAAGACGCACAATGAGGCTGACCGCCAATTCATCATAGACCATCTGCCTGGGTTTGAGGTCTTGGGCTTCATCAATCACAATCCTAAGATTGCAGAGGCGGACCGACTAGGGGTCAGCGTTTTCGAGTTCGCGCCAGAGGCAGTAGAGGAGGCGAAGAAGATAGAAGAAAACCTGGAAGCATCAATCAATAAAAAACGCTAAGGAGGGGAAATATTGAAGAAAAAAACGGTTAGGGACATCGACGTTGCAGGGAAGAAGGTGTTGGTCAGGGTGGATTTCAATGTGCCTCTAGACCTTGAGACGGGAGCTATAACTGATGATAGTCGTATCCGTTCCTCTTTGCCGACTATCAGGTACCTCCAGGACAACAAAGCTAAGCTTATCCTTTGTTCCCATTTGGGGCGACCCAAGGGCAAAGAGCAGGGGGCGAGCTTGGCCCATGTTGCCCAACGCCTCTCCCAGCTTACAGGTCGAGAGGTGAAGATGGCAACTGACTGCATCGGGCCAGAGGTGGAAAAGATGGTCTCTGCCCTAAATGGAGGGGAAATCTTGATGCTGGAGAACCTGCGCTTCCACCCCGAGGAGGAGAAAAATGACCCCGCCTTTGCCAAAGCTCTGGCTCGACTGGCTGAGGTCTTCGTTAATGATGCCTTCGGCACTGCTCACCGAAGCCATGCATCCACAGTAGGTGTCACTCAATACTTGCCGTCGGTGGCCGGTTTCCTTATTGAAGAGGAACTGGAAACCATGGACAAAGTGCTGAATAATCCAGACCGTCCCTTTGCTGCTATCATTGGTGGCGCGAAGATAAGTGACAAGATAGGGGTACTGGAAAACATACTAGATAAGGTTGATTCGCTGCTGATTGCTGGTGGCATGGGCGCCACCTTCTTGAAATCCCTGAAATACGAGGTGGGCCAATCCCTGGTTGAGGAAGAGAAAATCGGGCTGGCCCAGAAGCTGATAGACACAGCCGCAGAGAAGGGCGTGCACCTGATCCTGCCCTCCGATGTGGTTGTGGCCAACAAGTTTGCCGCTGAAGCCAAGTTCAGAACCGTTTCTATAAGAGACGTTCCTCAGGGCTGGTATGTGATGGACATCGGGCCAAAGACGATCAAGCAGTTTGCCGCCAAGCTACGCAAGAGCAAGACCATCGTCTGGAACGGCCCGGTAGGCGTATTTGAGTTCCCTCCCTTTCGGACGGGCACTCAAACTATTGCCGAGGTGCTAGCAAGCGTGTCTGCCACTACCATAGTCGGAGGAGGATCGACAGCCGAAGCAGTGCAAGAACTGGGGCTGGTACATAAGATGAGTCATGTTTCCACTGGTGGTGGGGCTTCCCTCAAGTTTCTCGAGGGGAAACCTCTGCCAGGGGTAGAAGCTCTGCTAAACAAGAACGCATGAACGAGATCGTTTAGCTAAGTATTCGTCCTTCCCGCAAGCAGTCCTTACCGAAGGGAAGGATCAGAATGACACTAAGTGACAATCTCGATGAACAAACTAGAGCAAATCGAGACAATTGCCGTTCGTTCGTCTTCCAAGATCGCTCTGGTAGTGATTGACGGTCTCGGCGGCCTGCCTCACCCAGGCACCGGAAAGACAGAACTGGAAACCGCCAAGACCCCCAATCTAGACTTGCTGGCAAAAAACGGCATCACCGGGCTAATGGAGCCCCTCGGCCCCGGTCTGACGCCTGGCAGCGGGCCGGGGCACCTTGCCCTTTTCGGCTACGACCCTTTTCGCTTCACTATTGGAAGAGGGGTACTTGAAGCACTGGGGATTGACTTCCCCCTCCAACAAGGGGATGTGGCCGCCCGGGGAAACTTCTGCACTGTCAATGATGCCGGCGTCATTGTAGATCGGCGGGCTGGCCGCATCTCTGACGACGAATGTGCCAGGTTGTGTCAACTACTCGGCAAAACCAAAGTGGATAACCTCCAGCCCCTGGTGCGCCCGGTCAGAGGACATCGTTTTCTGGTGGTCTTTCGCGGCCACGGTCTCCATCCTGATGTCAGCGATTCTGACCCAAACCAGGTGGGCGTGAAACCCAAACAAGTCACTGCCCTTTCACCCGAGGCACAGAACACTGCTGCCCTGGTTCAAGAGTGGGTGAACAAGGCAAGAGAAGTGCTGGTGAACTCACATCCAGCCAACATGGTGCTGCTGCGCGGTTTTTCGCGGCATCCTCACCTGCCCAGTATGAGCCAAGTGTACAAGCTCAAGCCAGCAGCTATCGCCACCTATCCCATGTACCGCGGTCTGGCCAAACTGCTAGGGATGAACGTACTGGAGATAGACGAGAAAAGTTCCATAGAAGAGGAATTTGATGTCCTCACCAGGCACTACGCTGATTACGATTTCTTCTTCCTCCACATCAAGCAAGCTGATGCCGCCGGTGAAGACGGCAACTTCCAAGAGAAGGTACGGGTAATAGAAGAAGTTGACGCCGCTTTACCCCGGCTGACGAACCTGCAACCGGAGGTAATAGTGGTGACCGGGGATCACTCCACCCCTGCCTTACTGAAGGCCCATAGCTGGCATTCGGTTCCCCTCGTGCTGTTCTCTCGGTGGTGCCGGGCCGATGACGTCACCGAGTTCTCTGAGCGAGCCTGTGCTAGAGGTGCACTGGGGAGGCTACCTGCCTTGGCGGTCATGCCCCTAGCCTTGGCCAATGCCCTGAAGCTCACTAAATTCGGTGCCTAAGGAGGCAGTATGCGTCTGCCCGTAGTCGCCGGCAATTGGAAAATGAACACCAATATTGACCAGGCTATCGAGCTTGCTCAAGAGATGCGGGATCGCCTGGACAAAGTAAGGGGTGTGGAGAAGGTGCTCTGCCCCCCCTTTGTCTCCCTTAGCGCCGTCGGAAAGGTCATATCCGGTTCTTCTATCAAGCTAGGGGCGCAAAACATGTACTTCGAGGAGAAGGGCGCTTATACTGGTGAGGTCTCCCCCTTGATGCTGGCCGGTCTGTGCGAATACGTTATCCTCGGCCACTCCGAGAGGCGGCAGTATTTCGGGGAGAACGATGAAATTGTGAATGAGAAGGTTAAGGCAGCGCTGAAAGCTGGGCTTAAGCCTATCCTGTGTGTTGGGGAACGTCTGGAAGAGAACGAAGCAGGCAGAACTGAGGAAGTGGTCACCAGTCAGACCAGAGGCGCTCTGGCTGGCGTTGGCTTTTCAGAGAGCCTGGTCGTCGCCTACGAGCCTGTCTGGGCCATCGGTACCGGCAAAGCAGCTAGCGGGAAACAAGCCAACGATACTATCAGGTTGATCCGCAGCACCCTGGGCAAGCTGTACGGCAAAGCATCGTCTCAAAGCATACGTATCCAATATGGCGGTAGCGTTACCGCAGCCAACATCGGTGAGTTCATATCCCAGCCGGACATTGATGGTGCTTTGGTAGGCGGAGCCAGTTTGAAAGCAGGCGAGTTTCTCAGTATTGTGGAACAAACAGCCAATGCGAAGCGATAATGAAGTGGGTAGTTGCCATCGTCGGGCCCACCGCTGTGGGCAAGAGCAGTCTGGCGCTTTCGCTTGCCCAGATATTCGATGGCGAGATTGTCAGCGCCGACAGCCGCCAAATCTACCGCTATATGGACATCGGCACCGCCAAGCCTAGCCCCCAGGATAGGGCTTCCATCCCACACCACCTGATCGATATCATTGAACCCAAAGACTCTTTCAGCCTGGCCACCTTTCAACGCCTGGCCTATGAGGCCATCGAAGATATTTGGCAGCGTGGCAAACTGCCATTACTGGTGGGGGGTAGCGGGCTTTACGTGTGGTCAGTGGTCGAAGGCTGGCAGATCCCTCGCGTCCCTCCTGACTCGGAGTTCAGACGTAAATTGGAGGAGAAGGCCGCTATGGGAGAGGCCTTCTCGTTATACCAGCATCTCCAGGACTTAGACCCGGTATCAGCCAGCAAAATTGACCCTCGTAATGTACGTCGGGTGATCAGGGCTCTCGAGGTATGCGAAGCAGCAAGGGTTCCCTTCTCTCAGCTTCAAGGGAAGGAAAAACCTCCCTTCAGTACTCTCATCCTGGGACTGACCTGTCCTAGAGACAAATTGTACAGTAGAATCGATGATCGGGTGGACAACATGATTAACCAGGGGCTGGTGGAAGAAGTCAAAGGTCTAGCAGACCGGGGCTACAGTTTCGACCTCCCAGCTATGTCCAGCGTCGGCTACCGCCAGATCGGGCACTTCCTCCAGGAAAGAATAGACCTGCCGACTGCCATCCAGCAGATCAAGTTCGAAACCCATCGTTTTGCCCGTCACCAGTACGCCTGGTTTCGCCCGAAGGACTCCCGAATCCGATGGCTTGACATACTTGACATAGAAGATGACCTCGAAAAGAGAGCCTCCTGCCTGATTAGAGAGCAGATAAGAATTGACGAGTAAGAGCAGGAAGACCTGCTGCCACCTCACTATATCCGAATCCGGCAGGCAAGCCCACCGCCAACATTGTTCACTAGGGAAGACAAGACCTCTTTGTCACCCGCTGCAAGGAGATTGGTGGCGGAGGGGGTGGGATTCGAACCCACGGCCCTGAAAATCAGAGCAGCGGTTTTCAAGACCGCCTCCATAGACCGCTCGGACACCCCTCCCAGCTTCAATAACACGGTGTGTCAATAATACATAAGTCAAATCTGCCGTTATTTTGCCGTTAATTTACGAGAAAAGCCTTCGGGAAGGACTTCGTTTAGCCTTGCCATAGCGTCATCTTGCATACCGGCGATTATATGCGAGTAGACGTCCATAGTAAAGGCCACTGAGCTATGCCCTAGAGCTTCGCTGATAATCTTAGGATGGACACCTTGCAGTAGAGACAGGCTGGCGAAGGTATGTCTCAGATCATGGAAGCGGACACCTGGTAGTCCTGCTTCCTTTGCCAGTGTGCTGAAGGTACGAGAGAGGTTACCGGGATTCATGGGCTGGAAGGCAGTTGAGGTGAAGACTAGGCTATCTAAGGCAAGCGGCTTCCCTAGCTGCCAGTAGAGTGATTCTCTCTCTGCCCTGTAATCTCTGAGGAATTCGGCCAGCTTAGGGGTCATCTTCACCCGGCGGCGGCTGCGGCTAGTCTTTGGCTCTTTGAGTTGGGTGACACCCCTTCTCTTGTAGAGGACTTGTGACACCGAAATAGACAGGCCAAGATCGTCCACATCCCGCCACCTTAGACCCAAGAGTTCCGCCTGTCTCAGTCCCGTGCTGACAGCCATATAGATCAATGGGTAGTAATAGCTATCCCTGGCCTTCTCCAAGAGGGCCTTCACTTCACCAGGAGTCAGTGTGCGCATGGTCTTACCTCTAGGGGAAGGCGGGTCCACCAGTTCAGCCGGATTGCGTCCTAACAAGCCTTGCCTGACGGCATACTTCAATGCCTGAGACAAGACACGGTGATGGTGATGTACCGTCCTGGCGGATAGGCGCTCCCTGGCCTTCGCATAGTAACCTTGAATGTCCTGGGTATTGAGCCTCTTCAGCTTGAGATGACCCAAAGCTGGTATCAAGTGATGTTCTACGATGCTTTGGTAGCCGTCCAGGGTACGCAGGGAACACCTGGTCTTGACGTAGCCTTGCAGCCAATTATGAAGATGCTCTCCCACTGTGAGGTTGCCTGAGGGGACGGGTACGCCCTTCTCCAGGTTGACCAGTTTCTCATGCAGCACTCTCCGAGCGTCACCCTTGCTCCCTCGTACTGTTTCATAGTGGCGGAGGGGCTTCCCGTCTGGCCCGGTGCCGGTGTAGATTTGAAGCTGCCATGAGTTCTTTCCCCCCCTCTGCCTGATGTATCCTTTGACGCTACTCATGTTTGACCCCCTTCCAGCGCTTAGTCTGCCAGTACGGGCTACGGCACTTCGGACAGGTCTGCGGTGGTTCCCGCTTACGGGGTATCCACGTATGGCCGCAGCGTAGACAGGTGAGCGTGGTTAATCTTATCCTGACCATGCTACTATTGTATACATATCTGTACATGTTTGTCAAGGGGTATAGGATAAAACAGATGATGATGACCCTTTCTGTGGGTGCGGTGGTGTGTAGTCCTGTACTTGACATCGTATATACTTTCTGGTATAATCTACCATGACAAGAAGTTTAACAACTGAAGACAGCCCCAAGGTTAGTGTTAGCCAACTGAGCTGCACCAGGGTTACGAGGCACGAAAAGGAGGGACCTGGCTTGTCTGCTTCCTTTTCGTGCCTTTTTTGTTAGCAGAAGATGACAGGAGGTGAAGAGATGTGATGTGTAAACCATCGGTTAACGATTTTTCGCATCCTTGTGCGTCATGATGCGGGAAGTCGTAAACAAACCCGTTTGACCCCCTTGGTGATCGACGGGTCATGGTGTAGACTGGAAGTGGAAATAAAGAGAGGACTTGATAGCTGCTTTGGCCGGCGTCTACCAAGTCCTGGGAAGGGTCGGACAACCAATCCCTTTTTGCATTCTAGCATTACGGAGGTGACAATGCAAAAAAGTAATCAGACAAGTGACAGGCCGTTGGTATACTCAGTTGACGAAGTCGCCCGGAAGCTGCAAATTAGCCGCAACCTGGCCTTCAAGCTGGCCCGGGAGAAACGGCTGCCCGGCGTCATCCACTTGGGCAACCGCAGAATGTGCGTCTCTGCGGCTGTCATTGATAGATTACTGGCTGGCGACAACCACCAGGCAGAGCAATAGGGGTGCGGCATGAGTAGCAATACGCTTACTCTGCCTGATGGTAGGACAGTTCCCAACACGCCTGAGTTCCGGGCATACCTGCGTATACTAGAGGGAAATGTGCGGGAACAAAACCCACAGACACGCCCCAAAGGTGCGGAGGAACAGCCAGCACAGAAGCCAGCACAGAATAAAACTTCGTTAGTGTGCCTGGCAGACGTGGAGCCTGAAGCTGTGTCCTGGCTGTGGCATCCCTACATACCAAGAGGGAAGCTCACCTTACTCGAGGGTGACCCAGGGGTAGGCAAGTCCTGGGTGAGCCTGGCAATTGCCACAGCGGTGTCCATCGGCAGAGGCTTGCCAGGGTTAGAGGCTACGGAGCCAGCCAGTGTTGTAATGGGTTCCGCAGAGGACGGGCTTGGTGATACCATACGGCCCCGCCTTGACGCTATGGGAGCTAACGTTAGCAATATCCACGCTATCAAACACCTTCTGGACTTTGCTAATAATGAGGGGCTTGCCATATTGGAAGGGTACATTACCCAGGTACACCCGGTACTGGTGATTATTGATCCCCTGGTGGCCTATGTAGGGGCTGGCACAGACATTCACCGGGCCAATGAGACGAGGGCAATTCTGGCAAAGCTGGCTGACATAGCCGAAAAGCACGGCTGCGCCATCCTGGCCGTGCGTCACCTCACCAAAGGCGGGGCACTGAAGCCGATCTATAGAGGGCTGGGGTCTATCGACTTCACCGCCGCTTCCCGTTCCGTGCTACTGGCTGGCTGTGACCCAGAGGAACCGCACAAGCGGGGTTTGGTGCAAATCAAAAGCAACCTGGCTGCTACCGGGAAGGCTATCGGCTACGAGCTTCGAGATGGGGACTTTTGCTGGACTGGTGACTCAGACCTGACGGCTGCCCGTATCCTGGCCGCAGAGGACAGCGGAGATGGCAAATCGGCAATAGACGAGGCGAAGGACTTCCTTAGAGACGAATTGGCAGACGGGCCAGTAGAGGCGTCCCTGGTATTGAGGTACGCAAGGGAAGCCGGGCTGTCTGAAATAACAGTGAAGAGAGCCAAGTCTATGTTAGGGGTTATCACTAGGCGGCAAGGTGAAACGGGCAAGAGGGGCGGTGGCAAGTTCACCTGGGAACTGCCCAAGGGTTTAGAGGATCAAACCGATTTAGAGGATCATGGAGATCGTATAGAGAAAAATGATCCCCTAAATCATTTCAGCTTTGAAAATCACTACATGGCCCAAAAGGATGATCCCCTAAATCCCCCTAGGGGCCATGATAGCGTGGAGGTGTAGGATGACGGTGGCCGCAGTGTTAGAACGGTTGTCAGAGCTTGGCGTTAGGCTGGAAGTGGCCGGAGACAAGCTGCGGGTCACCCCGGCCTCGGTTGTACCGCCTGACCTTCTGGCAGACCTACGCCAATACAAGCCGGAGATCATGGCACACCTCAGAAGGCCCAAGCTGTTTGACGCCCCTCCCCAGTGGCACGCAGAGGAAATCTCCAAAGCAGTGGCACGGGAAGGGGTATGCGTCTTCTGGTCTGAAGTAGTCGGTGAGGTGATAGCCTTCATTGAAGACGATTCATTCAAGAGCCGTGTCCCCTGTGGCATTATGGCCTACACCAGGAGGGAACTAAAGGAGCTATTCGATGAAGGGAAGCCAGAGCTATCACCAGCGAACCTTAGACTTATTCATGAGGCCAAGAAAGCTGGTGGGCATGTCGTCAGCCATGAGCCGAAGGGGTGAAGCATGAAGGTTACCTGTCCGCATTGCGGTGGAAATCTTACCGTAGATGGTCTAGGACGTAAACGACTTCAAGTGCCTGTCGAAAACATTCTTGACAAGCTGAGGACATACCGTAGCGTGGCAGTAGCAGCCCAAGAGCTGGCGTGCAGCCGGGGATACATATACGGTGTCTTGAAAGCCAATGGGGTGAGAGTCAAGGATGTGGTCGATAACTAGAAGGCGTGTTTTAGCTCAGAAATCCCGATGATTATCAGGCTGTTTCAGAGGC
Source organism: Chloroflexota bacterium (assembly GCA_016876035.1). Taxonomy (GTDB): domain Bacteria; phylum Chloroflexota; class Dehalococcoidia; order UBA2247; family RBG-13-53-26; genus VGOE01. Next base: position 1,328 of record VGOE01000065.1, on the reverse strand, counting down.
TGGCGGGCTGGGGATACTTAGTCATATCCCCCCTGGAAAACTGAGAAAATAACGGCAACTGTAACGGCAACTTAGCTTTGGATGCATGGTGACGTAGGCACAAAAGCAGCGGTCTAATAGTCCGCCGTAGACGGGCCATAGACGGGCGATAGACGGGGAATAAGCATATAGGAGGTAAATAATGGGGACACAGATCAAGCAACCTGAGACGATCCGTGAAGTCCAGAAAAAAATCACGGTGGCCTTACAAGAGGGCAAAGACCCTGGGTCATTGATAAGGGAGCTGGCTGAGGTGATAGCCTTCATTGAAGACGACTCATTCAATAGCCGTGTCCCCTGTGGCATCGTAGCCTATACCGGGGAGGAACTGAAAGAGCTGTTCGATGAAGGGAAGCCAGAGCTATCACCTGAAGCCCTGAGATTGATTCACGAGGCAAAGAAGGCCGGGGGTGGTCACGTCATCAGCCATGAAGAGAAGGGGTGAGGCATGAAGGTTAGGTGTCCGCATTGTGGGGCTGAGGTCACGATACGTGGTTCTAGGTCGTAAACGTTTGGGGGTGCCCGTTGAAAACATTATTGACGGCCTACGAAAGCGAAGGAGCGTGGTGATAGTTGCCCAGGAGTTGGGGTGCAGCCGAGGACACATATACGACGTCCTGAAGGCCGAAGGATTGAAGGTTAGGGATGTAGTCGAAGGCAACGGTGAAATGCCCATCACACCAGAAGAAGACCCAAAAGCGGACTGATTCGTTTCCCAAATGATTTATGACATACAAGGCATAGACAGGGGCATGACGAAATGAGTAGAGGCGGCATAAGACACGGGCGGCCTCGCGCGCCAGTAGAATCTTGCCATTCTTTGAGCGCCTGGGGTTACTTTCAATTCGCTCAGATGTGGGCAGACCGCGATGAGCAAGATTCTTTTGAATGGGAGATTGGCGAGCAAAAGGCGGTGATTCGATTTACACGCGACGGGCGCGAGCACGTGCAGGAGGTCACTTTGACCTTCACACCTTGTAGATTTGGCGGACGGCGAGCGTGGTTTTCCTGTCCATCTTGCACGCGGCGTGTGGGCAAGGTCTACCTGCCGTGCGAGATGTATGACCGATTCGGGCAGCGTGTGGTGCACTTTCGGTGCAGGTTCTGCTACGGCTTGACATACGAGCAACGGCAGGACCGCGACAGGTATTGGACTTTCCTACACCGCATAGAGAGAATCGAGGCGCGCTGGTTGGGTGAGATTAGCGACGATTGGATTAGCAAACGCAAGGGGCAACACTGGCGCACGTTCAACAAGTGGCTGGAAAAGCGCGAGGCACTCATAGAGA
>VGOE01000064.1 GCA_016876035.1 Chloroflexota bacterium | reverse complement strand
CAGACCTCGATGAACTCCTGAACTTTCTGAAGTGCCCCAGAGACCATTGGCGCAAGATTCGCACCACCAACGCTATAGAACGAGCCTTCCGAGAGGTCCGCCGCAGGACCAGGCCCATGAGCTGTTTCCAGAACCCTGAGAGTGTTGATCGGATCATCTATGGCATTACCAATCACCTTAACTCAACCTGGAAGGAGAAGCCTATCCCTCAATTTACACACTTCTCTTGACACTACCACCTCGTGATGGCACACTACTGACTCCTTGGCTGGCAATGGGGAGAGCGTGCTGGTTAGTGGTAGAATGAGGTACGTGGTGTCATGATAACAAGATACCGATAGGAGGAAGGCCAAACATGACGTTTTTGCCCATGAGAGAACTGGCTGAGAGACTAGCCAAGACGGCAGGGGGTCTTTTGATGGGGTACTTCGGAAAAGAGCTGCCACTGGTCAGATTACGGAGTACGGCCAAGGAAGCCGTAACTGCTTATGACAAAATGGCTGATGACCTGATAGTTCGAGGAATCAGGAAGGCATATCCAGAGCACTCCGTCTTGACTGAGGAGAGCGGTTTGTTAAGCGGCAATCCTGACTGGCTCTGGATTGTAGATTCCCTGGACGGCACCGGCAACTTTGCCAATTGGAATCCTTTGTTTTCCGTGTGCATAGCCTTGATGCACAAGAATGAGCTTGTCGTAGGGACTGTCTATGCCCCCGCAATTAACGAGTTCTACATAGCAGAGAAGGGTAGGGGAGCCTTCATCAATGGGCGGAGAATGCGAGTTTCAGAGGTCCCAGAGATTAGCCGAGGCTATCTTCTCTACTGTGAGGGCGGCAGTAAGGATAGAGTGAGAACCGGTTGGCTGCTGAACAGGGTGTATCCGGAAGTTGTGGACATCCGGAAGCTGGGTTCGGCGGGTCTGGAAACGGCCTGGGTCGCGGCCGAAAAGGCGGAAGCCTATTTCACTACCAGCATCGAGCCGTGGGACGTTGCCGCAGGGGTGCTACTTGTTACTGAGGCAGGCGGACAGGTTAGTGATTTCCAGGGCAGTGGGTGGAAGCCGGAGAAGAGTGATCTTTTGTTTTCTAACCGACTGGTTCATGCAGCCATATTGGACCTCCTCAAGAGCTAGCGGGAGAACAAGGCATAGGCTTCTTGCCCCGTCGGCCATCTTGGGCTACAATAAACCTTACAGTTGGGAAATGGCTTTGGATGATATCTTCCATCCGCGCTCGATAGCGGTTGTTGGTGCCAGCTCTGGCCCAGTTAATATCCACAGCCAGATGTTTCTGGACAACCTGCTCCACTTCAAGTATGAGGGCAAGCTCTATCCTGTAAACCCAAAATTTGACCAGATATCGGGGCTGAGGGCCTATCCCAGTGTTCGGGATATTCCTGGGCCGGTGGATCTGGTCACCTCGCTTGTTCCTGCCAGCGCTACCCCTCAGCTTCTACAGGATTGCGTGGTCAAGAAAGTGAAAGCGGTGCAGCTATTTACCGCGGGTTTCGATGAAACAGGGGAGCAGGAGGGGGGCAGATTGCAGGAGGAGTTGGTTAGGATCGCCCGCAGCGGTGGCGTTCGCATCCTTGGTCCCAACTGCGTCGGGATATACTGCCCCGAGTCCCGCATTTCCTATGCCTCTGACTTTCCCAAGGAGGCTGGCAAGGTGGGTTTCATTAGCCAGAGTGGAGGCTATACCTATCTGGCTGTTCGGATGGGGGCCCTGCGTGGGCTGCGGTTTAGTAAGGTGGTGAGCTACGGCAATGCTAGCGACATTAGCGAGAGCGAGTTGCTGGAGTACCTTGCTCATGATCCTGATACCGAGATCATCGCTGCTTACATCGAAGGGGCGAGGGACGGACAGCGCCTGCTTCGAGTTCTCACTGAGGCTGCGGCGGAAAAACCGGTAATCGTGATTAAGAAAGGCCGCACCGAAGCTGGTAGGAGGGGAGCAAGGTCACATTCTGCGGCCTTGTCCGGCAACGACACGGTGTGGGATGCAGCGCTCAGGCAGGCTGGCGTCATCCGTGTAGAAGATGTCGAGGAACTGGTGGACGTGCTGGTGACCTTCCTTTTCATGCCGCGTCCTCCTGGGAGGAAGGTAGCTGTGTTAGGTGCTGGCGGGGGTGCCAGCGTTCGGGCCTCTGACGAATGTGAGGCTTGCGGGCTTACACTTCCCCCTATCTCTGATGAAGTGAAGGCAGCACTCAACCAGGTCATCCCTCTCGCCGGCAGCATGCTGAGAAACCCGGTCGACGTGCTGGCTGAGCCCCACGGCGATAGCATGTGGATACCTGTGCTGAGAGCACTTGATAACTGGGATGAGGTGGATATGCTCTTGTGGCATTTCTCTCCAGAGATGGAGCCTATCCAAGGAGATGCTTTCCAGCAGTTTGTAATCGAGGCTAGGAGAGGCATGCTCGATGTGTTCAAGACGTTTCGGAAGCCGAAAGCTGTCGCTGTTCATTCCGTAGAGAGTCTCTATGGTCTGAAGGAGTTGGACGCCATACGGGCAAGGTGTACAGAGAACCGGATAGCTTTCTATCCCTCTGTTTACAGAGCAGCGCGGGCCATTAGCAGGTACATCGATCACAGCGAGCAGCGAGAGCGCCGGAGAGCGAAATCTTAGCCGGCTGGCCACATAGTGGGATGACCCGAGTCATACATTATTAAGAGGGGCTAGCGCAAGGACAGGCCACGAAAGGAGTCGATGTTATGAAACCGTGCGGTGTCAACAGGGTGACGATAGCCGTGAAAGACCTGGAGAAGGGCATTGCCCTGTACTCCAAGCTTCTCGGTGCAACCTTTTACGACCAGAGCGTTCCAGCAGAGCCTTTTGGCCTAAGGTGCGCTATTAGCTGGGACGCCGGGATCGAGTTGGTCGCTCCATTGCCTGGGCGCGACAGCTTCGTCACTAGCTTCTTGGAAAAGCAAGGAGAAGGCCTGATGGGAGTGGTCTTCACAGTGGATGACGTTGAAGAATGTCGTGCCAGGGCAGAGAAGATGGGGATTGGTGTTCTGGCCTTGATTGCGGACTACGATCAGAAGGAGATAGATGCATATCTCCAAGGCAGGTTCAAGAAGTACAAGGAGTACATGCTCAACCCGGCTGATACTCTTGGAGTTGGGCCAGTTATAGGTCAGATAGAGCTGAAATAGACAGTTGCGGGAGGACGGCGTGCCAGCAACCTGCGTATAAGAGTTGCCCGCGACAAGTGCCCATTTGCACCAGAACTCATCGGGATTACAGTCAATTCAGACATATGTTTGCAATTTGGTTGCCCGACAAACTCAGATATCAACAGGCGCAGTTCCGAGTCAGAGGTAACTGACTTTCCGTAAAGTGCAGCACTGTTAGAGACTGGGGAGTCACTCGCCACGCCATACATGTCAACATATGTGACTCTGAAGATAGCATTCGAAGCAGCAGTTGCGTTCGTTCATACAGGGGTTAGCTCGTCTACGCAAGGAGACGGAATTTGCGATCGGACTAGCCCACCTTCAATTTTGAGCAGACGAGATGCTTTAGAATGGTGATTTAGGTCACGAGGCGCGGTCAATACCCGCAACCAGGTTCTGAGGAATCAGTGGGTTACCGTGAATAGGCTAACGCTGACAGTCTGGCTTTTCTTGTGAGTGGGGCTCAGCCGCCTAGCCGCTGTTTGTCTCATTCGGTGTACTTGGCTGTGGTTCTACCTCAGTGTCACCGTCGTCGTGTGGATTGTGCCATCCGCAAGACTGAGGATGATGAGGTAATCGCCTGCACTCAGCCACTTTGTCTGCCAATTGAAGATGTACTGGTTGGCAATGGAATCGTAGCGCAAGGCTGTGCCGCCGATTGGCGTCGGATCATCTAGTGTTCCGTCAACAGGCCCGACCATCAATGAATTTACTGCCCTCGGGTCGCTGATGAAATTCCCACTGACATCAGTAAGATGCCACTTGATTGGGGTAGAGCTGCCCAGCTTATGTGTGCTCTTGCCCAATGGTGACAGGAAGCCGCTGAAATTATAACGAATATCCTGGGTTAGATTGCTGCTGCTGCCTGCAAAGTCCGCATCTCCACTGTATACTGCGGTTATGGTATGGCTACCAGCAGATAGAGTGGATACAGTGTAGGTCGCCTGTCCAGCGCTGTTCAAGGTTACATTTCCCAGCACCGTTCCTTCATTTTCAAAGGTAACGTTACCAGTGGGCGTGCCTGCCCCTGGTGTCACAGGGCTCACGGTGGCAGTGAAGGTCACTGACTGGCCATACAGCGATGGGTTGGCCGATGAGTTGAGGGCTGTGACGGTGTCAATCTTGCTCACCGTAAGGGTCGCGGCATAGCTGGTGGCTATACCCGCAATGTTGGTGAACACTGCACGGTATTGACAACCATTTTGACCCAGGGTCACGCCCGTCAGGGTCAGAGTGGTGCTCGTGGCCCCTGTGATCTCGTCCCAGGTCGAACCTTCATCATTACTCACCTGCCACTGCACCATGGGATCAGGTGTGCCGCTCGCCACCGCACTGAAGGCGGCTGTCTCCCTCGCGGTAACCGTCTGATCCGTTGGTTGTGTCGTTACCACTGGCGGCACTAACCCATGGGTCAAACCTAGATCACAGCCGTCCACGTCGCACTGCCCGTAGGCGTTATTGCCCACGGCGACCACGGTGCCGTCTGACTTCAGCCCCACAGTATGAGACCAGCCTGCGGCAACCTGGATGACGCCCGTCCAATCCCCGACGTCGCACTGCCCGTAGTTGTTATTACCCACGGCGACCACGGTGCCGTCTGACTTCAGCCCCACAGTATGAAACCAGCCTGCGGCTACCTGGGTAATGCCAGCCCAATCCCCAACCTCGCACTGCCCGTGGTTGTTATTGCCCACGGCGACCACGGTGCCGTCTGACTCCAGTCCCACAGTATGAGACCAGCCTGCGGCAACCTGGGTGATGTCGGTCCAATCCCCGACGTCGCACTGCTCGAAGAAGTTGTCTCCCGTGGCCAGCACGGTGCCATCTGACTTAAGTCCCACAGTATGCCAAGCTCCTGCGGTTACCTGGGTGATGCCGTTCCAGGCGCCCACGTTGCACTCTCCGTCGCCGTTATATCCCACGGCCAGCGCGGTGCCGTCTGACTTTAGCCCCACAGTATGCCAGCCTCCTGCGGCTACCTGGGTGATATTCGTCCAATCCCCCACATCGCACTGCCCGTAGTCGTTATTCCCCACGGCCAGCACGGTGCCATCCGACTTCAGTCCCAACGTATGCCAGCCTCCTGCGGCTACCTGGGTGATATTCGTCCAGTCCCCCACCTCGCACTGCCCGTAGCCGTTATTCCCCACGGCCACCACGGTCCCGTCTGACTTTAGTCCCACAGTATGGAAAATCCCTGCGGCCACCATGGGGTGAGCTGTGCTGGCTTGCACCATCTCCAGAGGCCGGAACCATCCTTCCAGGAAGGCTCCGCCCAGTAGCGTCAACATGACGATTATGGAAAAAATTGGCAAGGACTTCTTCACGGGACCCACCTCGTTCAAATGATTTTGGCCATATCGGCGCTCGTCATCAATCCTAGTGATATCACCGTGCCTCCTGCAAGGCTCATTGGTATGGCAGGAGTAGGCCAAAAGGATCATCCTCGAGAACCAAATGGTTCACGCGGGATAAGTAGCTGCCCGCAAGGTTGAGCGCCGCGAGTCCAGTAGGGTAAGCGATGTCAATGGATCACTAGTCAACCCCCAACGCATTACCTTTTCGTTCTTACAGCGGATTATGCCACTGGAATGGCGATCACCGTTGATGGTGGACTACACGGTGTGCAAGCCTGCGGGTGAGGTTGGGCTGGGATTTTCCTCAGGGCCCCTCTCCCAAACCCATACCGGCTAAGCCAAATGTGAGGTTCCCTACCATCCTAGAGAGGCTTCCACCGGGGTTTGCGGCCTTCCTGAAAGGCCTGTCTGGCTTCCTCCATGTTGTCAGTGAATACGCCCAGCACCTGAGTCCGGTTTTCTAGCTCGATAGCGTGCCGTAGACTCGGTGCGTCAAGATTTGCCCAAAGTCCCTGTTTTGTCATCCACACGCCGTATTCGCTGTTTTCCCGGATAAGTTCGGCGGTCTCCAGGGCACATTCCAGCAATTGGCCATCAGGCACCACCCGGAGAACCAAGCCGATTCTCTCGGCCTCTTGGGCCCCGAAAATGCGTCCGGTCAGCATCAGCTCCGCCGCCCTGCCTGCACCAACTATGCGCGGCAGTAGATAGCTGGTCCCCACATCACAGGACGAGAGACCAACTCTGATGAACACCGCACCGAAACGGGCTGACTCGGAAGCAATGCGGATGTCGGAGTGGAGGGCGATGGCTAGTCCACCCCCGACCGCCGCGCCGTTCACGGCGGCTATTACTGGCTTCTGAAGTTCGCGAATGAGCAGCATCAGGTCCACGAGTTCCTCCTGGTACTTATAGGCGGTGCCCAACCGGCCGTACCCCTCGGCCCGCGCCGGTAAGCCCCCTCCCTTCATATCTGCCCCAGCGCAAAAGGCTTTCCCCGCACCAGTGAGGATCACCACCCGAATCGCCCGGTCATCACCGGTATCCCTGAGAGCGGATTTGAGGCCGTCGATGAGCTCCGGGGACAAGGCGTTGCGGTTGTCAGGCCGATTCATTGTCAACAGCGCGATGCCAGGCCTGATAGTTTCAACTCTGACGCTATCCATGACCACCTCCATTGTCCTTTTTCTAAACTGTTTGCACTTAGGGCCTGAGCCTGCCCAGTCCCTTAGACGAAATTGACCCTGGGTGTGCCAGGAGTTGGCCACAGGAGCTTACTTATTTCTTGTTTCTCTCGCACGTCGCTGACTGGCTGGATTTCCGATAGCGCTTCACCCCTGTCGTTGCTGGCATACTTCCATCTCACCACGTATCCCTGTACGTTGATATTGCCTACATAGGCAGCGCCAGTGACGGTACAAAAGCTAACGCCCAGGGCTTCGACGTAATGATACAGTACCTTTCGGCCTTGATACTCGACTATTCCCTCGGTGATGCTGTATTCCTTGCCATCAGATCCCACATCTTCCTGTGGAGGGCCGTGCCTATAGATGAATGTCATTGTCATACCGTGACGCTCTTTCTTTCTCTTGGCATCGATCAGATCATTGAACCGCCTCACCTCGGAATGATACCGTCGCACGACAGAAACATCAACCCGGGCGGTGCGCTTGCTATCTCCAGACGTTGCTGGCAAAATTAAGTGAGACAAGCAGCCATGATAGTCATTGGCCTCACCGGAGGTATCTGTAGCGGCAAGAGCACCGTTTCCGGATTCCTGGCTGAACTTGGTGCTGTGACCGTCAGTGCCGATGAGATTGGTCACGAGGCCTTCCAGCCGTATTCAAGAACGTGGCATGAGGTAGTGCAGGCTTTTGGCAGAGGGATACTGAAAGAGGGTGATGAAATCGACCGCCAGAAGCTTGGGGGGATCGTCTTCAATGATGCTCACGCCCTGGCGCGGCTGAACCGAATAATGCATCCTGCCATGCATCGCGTGGCGCAGGAGAGAATCGAAAGGCTGGAGCAGCAGGGAATCAAGGTGATAGTGCTTGAGGCACCGCTGCTGGTGGAGGCTAATTGGCTTGATCTGGTAGACCAGGTTTGGGTTACTGTAGCCAGCGAACCGACAGTACTCAGTCGTTGTTGCCGACGGTCTGGACTTTCCGAAGCTCAAGCTCGAGCGCGTATCTCGTCCCAGCTTCCCTCTGAGGAAAGGCTAAAGTATGCCGACGTGGTGATTGATACCGATGTGTCGCTGGACGAGGTCAAGGCCAGGGTCAAAGAGCTCTGGGAGAGGCTTTGCCAACACGAAGTGACGGAGGAGAAGATAAGACGAGCCCTTTCTCAGAGAGAGAAGAAATTGTGCCAGGCCGGGAGCCTGACCCATGCTGCCGTTCTCATACCTATGTACCAGAAGGCTGGCGAGTGGTATCTTGTCCTGACCAAGAGAACGGAAACGTTGGAATATCACAAGGGGCAGATCTCTTTCCCCGGGGGAGCTCAGCACGAGAGAGACGCCAGTCTCAAGGATACTGCTCTCAGGGAAAGTTGGGAGGAAATAGGGCTGGCTCCAGCCGATGTCGAAATTCTGGGCGAGCTAGACGATACGGCCACACATGTCACCAGGTTTCTTATTTCCCCCTATGTGGGAGTCGTCCCTTATCCTTACGATTTCAGGGTGAACCCTAGAGAGGTAGAGGAACTGATCTCCGTTCCACTGGGCGTGCTCCGTGACAGAAGGAATTTCAGAGAAGAAATGCAGTGGCTCGATGGCCGTTTTGTTCCACAGTACTTTTACCGCTACGGTAACAAGGTGATCTGGGGGGCCACCGCCAGAATACTGAAGCAGTTCCTCGAAGTTGTTGACTCAATCAGCGAACCTGACACCTGTTGAGTTGCTCTGTCATCCCCTAGCCTTTCAGGGAAACACTGACTTCTAAGAATCGGCCCCCTTTTCTATACTTCATGTGTGACTATTGTCGCATACAGGCTGCCTGCCAGAGGCTATCTTGAGTAGGACGCGAGAGATCTGATAACTATGACCAAACAGACAACATTGCAGATAACTGGAATGACGTGTGCCACCTGCGCGGGCACTGTCGAAAATACCCTTTTTGAAGTGCCAGGGGTCTTGAGGGCAAACGTGAATCTGGCTACAGAGAAGGCGACGGTGGAGTATAATCCGGCGCTTGTCTCAGAGAAGGCCCTGGTGGATGCCATCGCTGATGCTGGTTACGGGGTGGTAACCAGTGAGGTGACCCTGGGCCTTGTCGGCATGACATGTGTAAACTGTGCCCAAACCATCGAGAAGGCGCTCCAGGATGTTGATGGTGTGATCTCTGCCAGTGTCAATTTCGCTGCCGAAAAAGCCATAGTCCGCTACAACCCTGAGACAGTCACCCTTGCCGCATTGAAGAAGGCGGTCAGTGATGCGGGCTATCAAGCAGTATTCACCAGCGAATTGGCCGGGGATAGTGAGCGACAGGCCAGAGAGCGCCAATCGCGCCGCCTCAAGATGCTGCTCATGTTCAGCTTCTCGCTGGCCATCCCCATATTCATACTGTCGATGGTTACCCCTCTCGGGCACAGTGCCAACAACCTGCTGCTTCTGGCATTGACTACCCCTATCCAGTTCTTTGTCGGGTGGCAATTCTACGTCGGAACATACAGGGCCATCCGCAACCGTCGGGCCAACATGGATGCCCTGATCGCGCTCGGCACCAGTGCTGCCTATATCTACAGCGTGCTGGTCATTATCTCGATGGAGACCTTTGGCAAGCACGTATACTTCGATACTGCTGCCCTCATCATTTCCATAGTCTTGCTGGGACGGTACCTGGAGGCCCGCGCCAAAGGCAAGACCTCGGAAGCTATCAAGAAGCTCATTGGCCTGCAGGCGAAGACGGCCCATATCCTCGTTGAGGGTAAGGAGATCGAGGTGCCTGTTGAGGAGGTGGCGGTAGACAACATCGTTGTTGTGCGGCCTGGAGAGAAGATAACGGTCGACGGCATTGTTACCGAAGGTACTTCGGCCGTGGATGAATCGATGCTGACTGGGGAGGCGATGCCCAGGGAAAAGAAGGAAGGCGACTCCGTGGTAGGGGCTACCATAAACAAGAACGGATTTCTGAAATTCCGCGCCAGCAGGGTAGGGCAAGAGACAGTGTTGGCGCAGATAATAAGGCTGGTGGAGCAGGCCCAGGGATCAAAAGCGCCGATACAGCGCCTGGCGGACTCTGTCGCCGGAGTCTTTGTGCCCGTGGTCATCGGCATTGCGGTTTTGACCTTTCTTGTCTGGTACCTCACCGGTGGTGAAAGCGTCACCTTTGCCTTGACTGCTTTCATAGCGGTGCTGGTCATCGCCTGTCCGTGTGCGCTGGGCCTGGCGACACCGACAGCCATAATGGTGGGGACTGGCAAGGGAGCTCAAAACGGCATACTGATCAAGAGCGCTGAGGCCCTGGAGCTGGTTCACCGCGCCAAAACCATCGTTTTCGATAAGACAGGAACCCTGACCAGGGGCAAACCAGCAGTGACAGACACGGTGGCCGTCAATGGGTTTACCCAGAGCGAGGTTTTGCGGCTGGCGGCTGTGGCCGAAAAGGGTTCGGAGCACCCTCTGGGAGAGGCCATAGTGGACGCCGCCAGAAATGCCAGAAACGGAGACCAGGAACTGCCGGACCCCGAGGCCTTTGAATCCCTGGGAGGCCGTGGCGTTACGGCCAGGGTAGACGGCAAAGAGATACTTATGGGAAACCGCGCTCTTATGGCTGAGAAGGGTGTCGAGACTTTCCATGTCGAAAATAAGATACAGGACTTGGAGAACGACGGGAAAACGGTCATGCTGATGTCTGTGGAGAGGAAACTGGCGGGACTCATAGCTGTGGCTGATACTCTGAAGGAGGATGCTGCTGAAGCGATCAGGGATCTTCATCAAATGGGCATTGAGACGGTGATGATTACTGGTGACAATCGCCGCACAGCACAGGCCATCGCCCGAAGGGTGGGCATTGAGAAGGTGCTTGCCGAAGTCCTGCCTGAGGACAAGGCCAAGGAAATACGCCGCTTGCAATCCAACGGCCAGGTGGTGGCCATGGTAGGGGACGGTATTAACGACGCCCCTGCCTTGGCCCAAGCTGACGTGGGCATAGCCCTGGGCAGTGGCACAGACGTAGCTATGGAGACCGGCAATATTGTTCTGGTTAGGGGGGATCTGGGGGGTGTGGTGGAGGCCTTGAAACTCAGCCGCTATACCATTCGCAAAATAAAGGAGAACCTCTTCTGGGCGTTCTTCTACAATACTGCCGGCATACCGATTGCGGCGGGGGTGCTCTATCCGGTATTTGGGCTGCTGCTGAACCCGGTAATAGCGGCTGCCGCCATGGGGTTCAGTTCTGTATCGGTGGTGTCCAATTCCCTGCTCATGAACCGCTACCGTGCGGGGTCAAGTCGGTGACAGGCACATTGCTAAGAACAGATCAGGTTGACATAAAGTCCGACCGAGTTGTACTGCTTCAGACAAATAGCTACAATCAAAGGTATCCTGGGGTGAGGAGGGGCAATATGCTGCAAATCGAAGACCTGCAAGTGGAGATCGATGGGAAAACGCTACTGGAGCACATTGATCTGGAGATCAAGCCTGGGGAGACACACGTCCTTTTTGGGCCCAATGGCTCAGGAAAGACATCCCTGGTCATGACCATTATGGGTTATCCTCAGTACAAGGTCACCAAAGGGAGAATTCTTTTCAGAGGAGTAGACATCACACATCTGCCCATAAACGAACGAGCCCAGATGGGAATCGGCATGTCCTATCAGCGGCCTCCGACGATTCACGGCTTGAAGACCCGCCAGATGGTGCAGATTTGTGCTAGAGGGCAGGGAGACGTGGAAGAGCTAGCCGGCCGGGTCAATTTCGCCAGTTTTCTCGACCGGGACATCAATGCCGGATTCTCAGGAGGTGAGATCAAGCGTTCGGAGCTGCTGCAACTGATGGCACAGAATCCAGACCTGATGCTGTTCGATGAGCCAGAATCAGGGGTGGACCTGGAGAACCTTGCCGTAGTGGGCAAGATAATCGCTGTTTTGCTCCAGAAGGCCCACGTTCCTGGCGACACCAAACCTGCCTCACAGATGAAGCGCGAACGAACAAAAATGGGGCTAATTATTACCCATACTGGCTATATCCTCGATTACGTGCCAGCCGACAAGGGATATGTTCTTTATGACGGAGTGCTGAGCTGTAGCGGCAACCCCCGGGAAATCTTGAAGTGGATCAGCGAATGCGGATATCAGGAGTGCGCCAAATGCGCCATGAAGACGAGTTAAAGCAAAAAGCGGCCAAGGCATTAGATAAGAAAGCGCCGCTGGGCCCGGACGTTGACCTCAGCAAGTATGACACAGCTCCGGTGCCCCATACGTACCTGGCCGACAAAGAGTTGTGCCTCTTGCCAGAAAAGGAACAGCAGCGTCTGACCATGTCAGGGATTGATGTTACCCAGCAGACGAGGGGCGGTACCTATTTCCAAAAGGATACCTCAGTGGTGCATTGCAGTGCTAGGCAGGAGGGCGTTGAGGTCATCCCTATCCGGCAGGCCCTGAAGGAGAATGGCTGGATTCGAGACTACTACTGGAAACTGGTAGCTGTCGATACAGACAAATACACCGCGGCTGTGGAACTGGAATTGCATGATGGCTACGTCATTCGATCCCTTCCGGGAAGCAGCAGCATTTATCCCATCCAGGCCTGCCTCTTTCTGAACAAGGATGGGCTTCAGCAAAATGTTCACAACATTATCATTGCTGAAGAAGGCTCTGAGTTGCACGTCATCACTGGGTGTACCACTTCACCTCATCTCAAGAGGGGGATCCATGTCGGCATTTCGGAGTTCTTTGTGAAAAAGAATGCCAAACTAAGCTTCACCATGATTCACAACTGGGCAGAGGAGATGCAGGTGCGGCCCCGGTCAGTGGCCCGTGTGGAGGCAGGGGGTCTTTTCATAAACAACTACGTTTGCATGAAGCCTGTCAAATCCCTACAGATGTATCCCACTGCCTACCTGGTAGGAGAAGGTGCTGTGGCCCGCTTCTACAGCATCATTGTTGGCACTCCGGGCTCGCAGTATGACCTGGGTGGCCGGATCTATCTGAAGACGGTGGGCAATCGGGCCGAAATCGTGTCTCGGGCAATAAGCAACGGTGGCGATATCACCGCCCGGGGCCATCTGATTGGCGAGGTTGGTGGAATCAAGGCCCACATGGAATGCCGTGGCCTCATTTTGAATGGGGGGGTTATTCGTGCTGTCCCCGAACTGGAAGGCCACGCAGACGGAGTGGAGATGTCCCACGAGGCAGCAGTGGGTAAGATTGCTCAGGAAGAGATCGCCTACCTCATGTCCCGCGGCTTGAGCGAAGAAGAGGCCACCTCTACCATCGTCCGTGGCTTTCTCAGTGTGGACATCGAGGGCTTGCCACAGCAACTGAAGCTCGAAATGGATCGGGCGATTGAGGCCAGTGGCAAGGACGTGATGTGAGTCTCCCGTTGTATGCACACAAGGAGGTATTAGTAATGGGTAGACTGGATGGAAAGACGGGTTTGGTCACCGGCGCAGCTTCAGGGATCGGAAGGGCCACGGCCATTGCCTTTGCTAGAGAAGGAGCCAGGGTGGTCGTTGTAGACGTCGCGGTGAAGGAGGGTGAAGAGACGGTTCGCGTGATCCAGGAGGCTGGGGGTGAGGCCATCTTTGTCAAAGCCGATGTCTCGCAAGAAGCTGATGTTGAAAGGATGGTCAGGAAGACGGTGGAGAGGTATGGGCGGCTGGACTGCGCTGTGAACAATGCTGGAATTGACGGAGATACCGCCTTGACAGCGGACTGTTCCAAGCAGAATTGGGATCGGGTGATTGCCATCAATCTGACTGGCGTATTTCTAGGGATGAAGTATCAGATTGCGCAAATGCTCAAGCAAGGGGGTGGAGCCATTGTCAACACGGCATCGACTATGGGGTTGGTGGCTCATCAGAATGTCCCCGCTTACGTTGCCAGCAAGCACGGCGTCGTTGGGCTGACCAAATCAACGGCTCTGGGGTATGTCAAGAACAACATTCGGGTTAATGCCATATGCCCTGGGAATACTCGGACAGCTATACTGGATCGTGTCATGAAGGAAATGCCGGATATCTTCGAAGCCTTGATGGCAGTGACGCCGATAGGACGGCTCGCCGAACCCGATGAGATGGCTAATGCGATCGTTTGGCTCTGCTCCGATGCGGCCTCTTACTGTACCGGACATGCCCTGGTGGTAGACGGTTGCTACTCAATCCAATAGGGTTCTGTTTCATTATTATTGGTGGCAAGAAAGGATCCCGCGAAACGCAGCCAATCTTCACGGCGCAGCTAGGGGCAAGAGTCGGGCAACCAGCTTGCTGAATACAGATTGTCGTGTACGGTACCGTATTTGCGGGATCCTCGCACAGCGGGTTTGAGCCGTAATCAGTGGGTAATAAGACCCCTTCCAATGTGAGTCAGATTGGAGTAAGGTATCACCCAGGAGGTTAGGCAGCGATGAAGGTAAAGAGGCCGCTTCTGGGTGTCAGGGTAACGGGGGGATTGG
>VGOE01000063.1 GCA_016876035.1 Chloroflexota bacterium | reverse complement strand
CATTGGCCCGACAAGAGAGCCGCCATAGGTTATTTTGCACTGGATAGCACCAAGGTCATCTTTTGTGGCAACATGATAGCACGATTGTTGGTAATGATTTGTCACAGTCCTTTCTGAGACAGGCTCTTTAGACCCCTCCGCACGTGCAGACTCTATCCCGCATCTCGCCTGAGCGACAAGGAATTCTCTTGCTGCCGCTTCGGCGCCTCCCGGAATGAAGACCCTCGAAAACTCGTCGCCGATGCTGGTGAATTCAACGAGGTATTGACAGACGGCAGCAGATCAAGATAGACTGGCATGAGTGAATCCTGAGTGACGCTGGGTATCATCGGCCTTCTCAGGGACGGAGCTTGTGTCGATGGGGGATGACATGATCAGGTTGGTCTCACCCCGAATGGTCAGCAAGATTGGCTGCCGCATATACCAGGCACTTGCATTGTCAGCCATTGTAGGCCGTCTGCGAGGTACGATCAGACAAGCACATGGCGGTCTAGTTAACGCCTGTCGCGCTACGCTGGCGCTTCTCCTGCTCGCTGTCCTGGTGATTGCCCTATTCCCACCCAGCCCGCCTATGCCTCAAGCACAGTGGAACCATCTTCCAAACCGTCCGAGCAATGTCTCGCCGTCCAATGGGACCATGGTCACAAGTCTGACACCGACTTTGTCATGTTCCAGCTTCTCCGACCCTGACCCCAGTGACTTCTTTGCTCTCTCCCAATGGGAGATTACCCTGGTTCCAGGCGATTATTCCAGTGCAGTCTATAGCTCCTATGAGGGGGGGCCGGATCGGACGAAGCATGCTATTCCCGAAGGCACTCTACATTTCTCGACCACGTACTTCTGGCATGTGAGACACCAGGACCAAGTGGGTGCCTGGTCGCGGTGGTCGGCTGAGACTTGGTTCACCACTCCGCCATGCAGTCCTGACGGGTGGACCGAGTTTACAGCGCCTGGGCGAGGCCTCCTCTCGGTCTGGGGCACTTCGCCAAGTGACTTGTTTGCCGTGCGCTGGGATGTCATAAGCAG
The DNA here is from genome assembly GCA_016876035.1 of Chloroflexota bacterium. Classification (GTDB taxonomy): domain Bacteria; phylum Chloroflexota; class Dehalococcoidia; order UBA2247; family RBG-13-53-26; genus VGOE01. The sequence continues at coordinate 14,022 of VGOE01000063.1, read as the reverse complement.
GATAGGTGCCAAGATTCAACACTACAACGGTGCAGCCTGGACCGACATGGAGAGTGGACCCACTAATGAGCTTTATGGCTTATGGGGAAGCTCTTCGCACGACGTCTTCGCTGTAGGTGCCGATGGCGAGATTGTCCACTACGATGGGACTGCTTGGAGCCATATGGACAGCGGAGTTACGAGCAGCCTCTATGATCTCTGGGGCAGTTCTTCCACGGACGTTTTTGCGGTGGGCCGGCTTGGTACTATCCTTCACTATGATGGCGCAGTCTGGGGTTCTATGGACAGTGGTACCACTACCCAACTCTGCGGCATCTGGGGTAATTCATCCAACGACGTCTTCGCCGTGGGCTTAAGTGGCATCATCCTGCACTACAACGGCGTTGTATGGAGCGCTATGAGCAGTGGAACCACCCAGTCGCTCTATGCTGTCTGGGGAGCTTCTTCGGACGACGTCTTTGCTGCAGGAGAGCACGGTGGTATTGTCCACTATGATGGGACAGCATGGAGTCCCATGGGTAGCGCTACTAGCTGGTCACTTTACGATATCTGGGGAAGCTCTTCGAGCGACGTTTTCGCTATCGGGGAACGCGGAACCATCTCCCACTATGACGGCAGTATCTGGAGTCTCATGGACGGCGCCGTTACAGACGGGTTAACCGATGTCTGGGGCACTTCGGCAACCGATGTTTTTGTTCTGTCTCAGTATGGCAGGATGCTATACTACCGTGGAGCGGTGCCCCTGACCTCTGTCTCTCCAAGCCATGGCTATCTGGGCGAAAACCTGGTTGTGACCATCACCGGGACATATGTTGGAGGCATCATATTTGTAGGTTTTGGCTCAGGTATAACCGTCAACAGCTTCACTATGGATGGCCCGTCGCAGATAACTGCGGACATCACTGTTGACAGTACCGCTAGCCCAGGACTCCGGCGTGTCATGGTGGCCACAGAGGGTGGGAATTTGATCAAGCCGGGTGCGTTCACGGTCAAGCGGGGGGTGCCCACGATAACATCTGTAATGCCCAGCCACGGGTACCAAGGTCAGTACTTGGAGGTGAGTATCACGGGGACTCATCTCATCGGTGCCTCGTCAGTGTACTTCGGTTCTGGCGTGTTTGTGTCCGAAGTGACCTTTGAGAGCGACACTGAAATAAAAGCCATGATCAACATTAGCTTCTCCGCCACTCCCGGTGTCAGAGACATCACCATAACCACTCCTGGGGGAACCAGTAATGAGGGGGCATTCACAGTATTTCCTGATTGGACACGCCCAGATGGTCAGATTCTCCAGACACTGTCCTCAGAGGTAGCTGCATTGCGGGAAATGACTCTTGGGTCAGTTCCCATCCAACTTGTCACACGGGATGAGCTGAGAGAGTTACTGCTAAAGAACTCCGAAGACGACCTGAATCAGGTCGCTACAGCCCAGGACCTCTATGTACTTCTGGACTTCCTGGAAGAGGGACAGAATCTCTATGATATTCTGATAGAAGCCTACACGCAGGAGATTCTGGGTTTCTATGATCCGGAAAATGACGAGCTGTGCCTGGTTAGCTACACTGGCGAATTTGGCCCGCTTGAGAGGCTGATCCTGGTCCACGAGTATGCCCACGCCCTCCAGGACCAGCACTTCAATCTGACATCTCTGTGGAAGAAAGACTATAACTCGGACGTTTCCATGGCTGTAAATTCTCTGGTAGAAGGGGACGCCATGCTGGTCACGGGCGCTTATTATCTTCGCTTCCTGAGCGAACCTGAGCGCAGACTCATCGGCGATCTGACCACGGAGCCTGGGAGTGAGCTAGGAGACGATGTCCCAAGGGTCATCCGGGAAATCCTGATGTTCCCCTATATGCACGGTGTGAAGTTTGCGGGTGCTATCTTCAGCGATGGAGGATGGGAGGCGGTCAACCGTGCTTACAAGTATCCTCCAAAGTCGACTGAGCAGATAATGCACCCAGAAAAATACTACAGGCACAAGGACGATCCCATGTCAGTGACCCTGCCGAATATCGCTGCTGCACTCGGGACTGGATGGTCTGAATTGGACTCCGATGTGTTTGGCGAGTTCGGCCTCCTGCTTTATCTAGAAGCCTTTCTCGACCCCTCTGATGCTGCCAAAGCCGCAGAGGGCTGGGGCGGTGATCGGTATGCCTTTCTGAAAGACGATGCGGGCAGAAGACTCTTCCTGTTGAGCAGCGTCTGGGATAGCAAGAAAGATGCCAGGGAGTTCTACGGGGCTTGCGCTGCCCGTGCTCAAAGGAAGAGCGGTGACGACGTGAGTCCTGTCCTAAAATTCGAGACAGAGAGGCGCTGGCAAAGCGAGGGGTACAGCCTCTATCTCAGACAGGACGGTACCAGCGTCGTTCTCATTATCGCCCCTGACGAAACCGTCATCGACACATTATTGTCCGGAGTCGGATCTGACCTGGCAGGCCAGTCAGAGGCGGGGGGATCACGTTCCTGGATGTGGGTCACCATTGGGGTCAGTGCGATTGTTGTCCTTGTTGCGAGTGCTCTGGTGGTGCGCCAAGTAGCCCGGCGGCGAGCTTAGTTCTTTCTTATACCTTTCCTAAACTAAATTGGAGTGCCATTTTCGGACAGCCTGTCCAGAACCAATACCACCGAGCATGAAGGCAGTTGACAGCTGGGGCAAAGATGTGTTATGCTCACCCCACGAAAGATAGTGCGTACGAATATTACTCTGTCGATTATTAACACGGGAAATCCCAGGGAAAAGAGTAGATAAAGAGGGGTTGACGATGAGTTGCAAGTGCAAAATATTTGTTGCTTCTCTTCTGATCCTGGTTCTGTTGGTGCCACTTGCCTTGAGTTGTGGTGGGGGAGGCCAGGAAGGAGTGGTAACCATCAAGATAGGTGAAATCACAGACCTGACGGGGCCAGCCTCACCCGCCATTATCCCTCTTCACTGGGCTCTCCAGGACATGGTTCGCTATTACAATGAAGAAGGGCTTATTCCAGGGGTGAAGTTTAGCCTTGTCACTTGGGATGATAGGTACGATGCTTCCAGGGAGGTGCCTGGTTACGACTGGGCAAGAAGCCGGGGGGCGAGGCTGATCGTCTCTGTTCCACCACCAACAGCCGTGGCGTTGAAATCTTTCGCCGATAGGGACAAGTTTCCGATTTGCTCCCTCAGCACTCACGAGGCTATGATAGAACCCCCGGGGTGGGTATTCTGCTTCTCTAACTCTGGCTATCGGGAGATGAAGACTTTCCTCAAGTGGATCTACGACGTTGACTGGACTGACCGGCAGAGGATCCCCAAGATTGGTCTGGTGGGTTGGGACGAGCCCAACATCCACGACTACGATAGGGCACTGACGGAATATAGCCGTGACCACCCCGATCAGATTGAGTACGTTGGTGCCCGTATAGCACCTTTTGGTCAAATAGGGTGGACTGCCGAAGTAGCAGCTTTGAAAAACTGCGATTACATAGATGCCGTTGGCTTTCCGATGGGTGCCTTCATTAGGGAATTTCAAAGCAGGGGGTACCGCGCCCGGTTTTTCGATATGCTGACGGCATCCTCTTACCGCGGTTTCCTGGTGGATCAGCTTGGCTGGGAAGCTCTTGACGGAGTTCTGGCGGTGAACATGTCTCTAATGTGGAATGAACCCGTCCCTACGGTTGACTTCGCTAAGACGCTCCTTTATAGGTACCACTCCAAGCGTGAAGCAGACGCAGCCATCTATGCCGGACTAGCTTATGTAGGTGGAATTCAGGAGTTGGTAGCCTTGTTTCAGATTTTGGAAACGGCGATAAACGCCGTGGGCGCGGCGAACTTCAATCCGCAGGCCTTCTACGATGCGGCTGTGCAGTATAAGACGGAAGGTTCTTTATGGGAAGACCGCCCACAGTGGTCTTTCAGCGAGACAAAGCGGTACCTGGCGGATCACATAGCGATATATAGGTTCGATGCCTCGGTCAAGGACCTGGTGTGGGTGGATAGCTGGATTCCCCTGGTGACGGAGTAGAGAGGGCGAGGCCCGTACCTAACCCGAAAGATAATACTGGTGGTTCTGACTTCTTCAGGCCATGCAGAGAAAACTGTCGAGCAGGTTGGGCCTCTCAGCAAGTCGAAGTCCGGATTGTTTACTAGAACGAGTGCCTATTCAAGAGGGCGAGAATCCGCCCTTTCGTTGCACAAGAGGGTGGCGACTTTGTTACTAATATCCTCCACAGGCAAGGCGCACGTACAGTGAGGGGGGAGAAGACTAAGCCAAAATCGCTAGCGCTCTCGCTTGTATCTACATCCATAATACGGGTTTGGATCGGATACTCAGTGCCTTTCCCTGACTATTTCGGCCACTGCTGAGTGACCGAGGTAGCTGGTCATCTCTTTGTAGAGCTCCAAGGGAACCGTGATAACGGCTATCTCTGGCTCGCCAATAGACAACTCAATTGCCTGCCATCCGAGAAAAAGCCGCCCCTTCCGTGGGGCGACTTGAACTCAAACCATGGGATCAGCAAAGGCGGGCGCTTTCGAATGGCTTGTAACGGCCGCCATACCCACGACTTAGGCACGCGCCTCGGCTCCCGCGCCAGGTACATGCCCTGGCCACTGAGGACGACTGTCATAGAGAATTGCGACCACACGGGACCCATCTTCATCGACTGCCTCGTAAGCTTCTGACCTTGCGGCTCGATCGTGGCTTTGTATCTTTGAGCCAAGACATTCCATCCACTTACCCGAGCGAAGATTGAGAAGAGCAAGACAAGAAACCCAATGAGAAACAGGGACGTGACAACGGTGACACCTACCACAATGACGACAGCAAGCTGCCAGCCCTCCATCTAGCAGTCACTCCCCAGGTTCAGTACAACTAGCCACGCCACCTTCTTTTAAGATATGTGTCCAACTCACCTCATCACAAGATCCATGAATTCGCTGAAATCCACAACCGACCACGTGACTACTGGATCGAATGTTGAGGCAGGTATGCTGAAGTTGGTGATATCCATACCCTCAGCAAAGTGTTCCCTCACCTCCTCGATGGTGATATCCGGCGAGCCATGATATCCCTGGCACAGGCCCATAAACACGCGCGCAAAATGCCCCCCACCAATCAGCAGAATCTCCCCATTGCAGGGGACATCTCGATGGACCAGCCACGCCACGACTGGCGCACAGCTATGCACCGGGAGTTTCTTCATGGATTCCTCAAATCTCGGGCCCCCGAACACGGCCAAGCGCCCATAGGCGCTGGGCATGATACAGTTGATCTTGATGTTCTTCTTGTGGTGTTGGACGGCCACAGCGAGGGTACGCGTCATTCCCAGCACCGCTGCCTTTGTTGCCGGATATGATAAGGCACTTCCCATGCCGAAGACTGATGCCGAGGAGACGTTCAAGACTCGCCCGTAATCCTGGTCCCACATCCTTCGCCAAACCGCGCGTGTCATTCGGAACGTGCCACCGGCAGCAACGGACATATCAAACTCATAATCTTCATCTGTGACCTGATCGAGGCTGCCAGTGCTTCTCACAACACCAGCATTATTGATCAGTATGTCTACCCTTCCCCAAGCATCCACCGCCTGCTTGATAATGGTCTCAGCGCCCTTGGTCGTCGCAACGGAATCACCGTTGGCTATGGCGATCCCTCCGGCCGCTTTAATCTCATCGGCAACGGCCTGTGCCATAGCCGGGTTGGAGCCTTTACCCAGGAAGTCAGTCCCCAGGTCATTTACCAGGACTTTAGCACCACGCTCGGCCAGTAAGATAGCGTACTCCCGGCCTAGGCCACCGCCGGCACCAGTCACTACAGCCACCTGGCCATCAAAACGCACCTGAGACATTGAACATCCTCCTTTCTGACCTAACCGAGATTTCCCATATTAGCCTTGTCTGGTCATCAATGCTGCATTGGCTCACCTGTAGTTCACGGCATTCGTTCATCACCAGCTTCCCATCTTAGCGCCACTCTTTGGTTCATCAGACACTTTCGCCAGGGCCAACTTGGTGGTCCCAAGATGTATCTCGCTCTCGCCAGACCTTCTTCATTCCACAGTGTCGGGCAACCAATCGCTAACCTTTACCGAATCTTTCTTAGCACTCCCCCGGTATAAGCATCTGTAATCCCATCAGTGTCATGATTAAGGCCCTTCTGCTCGGGAAGAGCAGAACACTCGGTTCCCTCTGCGATTTTCGACGCAGTCCAGTATAGGCTACCAGATATCATCTGTCAACTGTTGTGTTACCGTAATCGCACATCACTTGTATAGCGTTGTGCTATATTGACATTGGCTCACCCACAGTTTGCACAATAACCCACTGATGTTAGCACACCAGTCAACTACGTTGACAATCTGCTATTTTGGTGTTAGCATTGCCTCAACACACGATCCAGCGGTATCAGTAAGACATCATCAGCACGTTTGTTTGAGCAAGCCATCAGGAATTAAGGGAGCGATAGCTGACTGAGATAGCAGAACCATTCGCCGATCACACACGATTAAGCACGAAGCCCTATAATGGACAATAAGGAGTGGAAATGAAACTCAGGGCGGCGGCTGCGGGACGGATAGGGATGAACGGGCTAAAAGAGCTGACCAGAATCGAGGTCGGGGTACAGCATTCTAGCGGGGTCATTTACTCTAAAACGACCGAAGCATCATAGGAGGGTTATCATGTTCAATCTGAAGCGACACACAGCGCTCGTAACCGGTGCGGGCCAAGGGGTGGGAGCAGGCATTGCCAAGGCCCTGGCCAAGCAGGGCGCTGCAGTAGTCATCAATGACTACTATCTGGAGCGCGCCCAATCCACGGTCATGGAAATCCTGGCGACAGAGGGACGAGCGGTTGCCGTCCAAGGGGACGTCACCAAACTGGAATCCGTTCGCAAGATGGCTGAAGCGGGGCGGGCATCCTTTGGCTCCATCGATATTCTAGTCAACAATGCCGGCAATGCGGGCGTCGGAGCCTTTGTCCCCACCCAGTTCCGGGATATGCCCATCGAAGGGTGGCATAAATTCATTGAGGTCAATCTCTATGGCGTACTCTATTGTACCAAGGTTCTGCTGGATGAGATGTGCGACCGTGGCTGGGGGCGGATTATCACCATTACCTCTGGAGCGTATCGGGTGGGGAATGGGATGGGTATCAGCTTGTACGCGGCGGGAAAGGCCGGAGCCGTGGGTTTCAGCAAGCAATTGTCCAGCGAAGTGGGCCGATTTGGGGTAACCGTGAACTGCGTCGAAATAGCGGTTATGAACAACGTCCCTGGGGCCGAAGAATGGGCAAAGACCAAACCGATAGCTCGCCCTGCGACTCCGGCAGATATTGCTGCGGCGGCGGTCTATCTTGCCTCAGAAGAAGCCTCCTGGATCACTGGACAGGTGATACCAGTCAACGGTGGATCGACTACGGCTTGAGGCTCTTACTACCGCCTAAGTCAGGAGGTCGAGGTGTGGACAGAATTGTATGGAACCGGACGAAGTGTGTCAGCTGCCGCATGTGTGAAGCCGTATGTAGCTTTGTGCATGAGGGGGAGTTCAACCCGACGAAGTTCAGGATAAAGGTGGTTCGGACAGTAGACGGCGGGATGCTGTACAGTGTCTCCGTCTTCTGCCTCCACTGCGAGGAGGCTTTCTGCCGGGCCGCCTGTCCCGTTGGTGCCATAGCCCACGACGACAGAGCGGCCATGATTGACAAAATCGCCAAGAAAGAGGGCTACGGCCAGGTGCTCGCCGACGGCATCTTGCCGGTGGCCCGGAGACTAGGCACATCAAGGGCGCAGCGTGAGGCTCTGGAGAAGATGAATACCGAGTACTACGAACTGAGAGGCTGCGACCCCATCACCGGCGCCCCCACGAGAGCGGAGTTGGAAAAGCTAGGATTGAAGAATTTGGCAGACAAACTGGACAAGCTAGACCTGAAGACAGCAGCCGTTCCTCACGGATAAGATACGCCGGAAGCTTATTCTAAACCCAGGTCGAAGACCCGGAATTAGGTGGCATGTGCCAAAAGAGGCAGAGGTGACTGGGCAATATGCATCAATCAAGGGGACCGGCACAATGGAAGTTCCAAGAACAACTTAGGAGGAGGTTTCCATTATTATGAGCCTTGGCCCTAATGTAGTAACCTTGATTCAGGCTGTGCCAACAACCTCAAAAGGCCTCGCTCTTCAGGACTACTTCAGAACCTCTTTTTGACGGCTGCGATACGAGTTGATACAATTCCTGTTAGAAGATCGCCGGTTGCCGCTTCGTCACCAAGCTACTGAGGCGACTGCATCTCTGATATCAGACATTTCTCACCATAAGGAGGGAAGACTTGCTACAGCAAGCCTTATCAGGCGTAAGGATATTGGACCTGACCTGGTACATCGCCGGCCCCTACTGCACCAAGCTCTTAGCTGACTACGGTGCCGATGTCATCAAGATCGAAAGACTCGGCGAAGGGGACCCAGCAAGAAGAATGGGCCCCTTCTTCCAGGATGATCCCCATCCTGAAAAGAGCGGCCTCTTTCTTTATCTCAACACCAATAAGAAGGGCATCACTTTGAACCTCAAAACCCAGACTGGCCAGAAGATCTTTAAGGCACTGGTGAAGGATGCGGACATCCTCGTGGAGAGCTTTAGCCCTGGAGTTATGGAGAGATTGGGACTCAGCTTCAAAGAATTGGAAAAGATAAACCCGAAATTGGTGATGACCTCCATCTCCAACTTCGGGCAAACTGGTCCCTACCGCGATTCCAAGTCCAGTGACCTTATTACCTTTGCCATGGGCGGGGCAATGAACTCCACTGGAACACCGGACCGACCGCCCGTAGGTGTGACCCGCAACGTGAAGATGTACGAGGCTGGCTGGCTAGCGGCGATAGCCACCATAGCCGCTAGTTACAGTGCCCAACAGATCGGCCTTGGCGAGTACATCGACGTTTCTCTTATGGAAGTCCAGCTAGGCAGCACCGACAGGCGTGATACCCATCTGCTCTCCTATGCCTATACCGGTTTCATCACCCCACGCGAAGACCTCACCACCGCCAGATGGACTGTGGTCAGCAGTGGATACTTACGCTGCAAAGACGGCTGGGTACTGGTCATCTGCCCACCGGTGATGTGGCCCAAAATGTGCCGCGCTCTAGGCAGGCCCGAACTAATGGACGACCCCAGGTTCCAGAATCTCTACGATCTGACCTATGCTGCCGATATCGATGCCATCCTGGCCGAGTGGCTATCCACCCGCACCAAACAGCAGGCAGCTCAAGAAATGCAAGCGTCAGGCGTGGCCGTTACACCGATCAATACCCCCGAGGATGTAGTAAAAGACCCCCACCTGAATGCGAGGGGCTTCTGGGTTAGGATCGACCACCCGGTGGTGGGCGAGCTGACTTACCCCGGAGCGCCCCTGGATATGCCGGAGGGCGGCTTCCAGGTGAGGATGCCAGCGCCTCTCCTGGGGCAGCACAACGCTGACGTCTACGCAAAGCTAGGCTACAGCAAAGAGGACCTGGCACGACTGAGGGCGGCAGGGGTTATCTAATCTGAGTTATGGATTGTAAAAGGAGGACTGGTGTATGGCTAACAGACTACCACTCGAAGGAATAAGGGTTTTAGATATCACCACCACCTGGGCCGGCCCCTATGCCACCATGCTGCTGGGCGACCTTGGGGCTGAAGTTATCAGAGTAGAGTCTATTCAACACTTTGCTTCCACCACCAGAGGCATGATGCCTCAGCCCCCAGCGGGATTATATGAGAATACTCCGAAAGGAGGCATGTATCAATATCCGAACCGCACGCCAGGTGAGACGCCCTGGAACAGGGCTACCATGTTCAACAGCCACGGCAGAAACAAATATGCTATGACAATTGACCTGGAACGTCCGAGGGGCAACCAGATCTTCAAAGAACTGGTAAAGATCTCGGATATATTCATAGAGAACAACGCCTTTGGAGTAATGGAAAAGCTGGGACTGACCTACGATGTGCTCAGTCAGGTCAATCCTCGCCTGATTATGGTTCGGGCCCCCAGCTACGGTGTGAAAGGCCCCTACCGCACCTGGAGGGGCTACGGCTCTCAGGCAGAGGGGGGGGTAGGCCATACCTGGCTGAGTCAGTATTCGGTAGATGACATGCCAAAGAGGACCCTCACCTTCACCATGGACACTGTCGGTGGCTGTGGCATAGCCTTATCTGCCATAATGGCCCTCTACCATCGGCAAAAAACCGGAAAGGGGCAAATGATTGACCTTGCTCAGAGCCAATGTGTGGCTTCTTGCCTGGGGGAAGCGTTCATGGACTACACCATGAACGGCAGGGTTCAGGAAACGATGGGAAATCGCCACCCGGCGGCGATCCAGGGCTGCTACCGATGCGCCGGCGAGGGCATAGACGAATACATAGTGATTACCATTACTAATGATGAGGAATGGGAGGGTTTTTGTCGTGCCATCGGCAATCCACCGTGGACCAAGGAGAGAAGGTTCTCCGATGCCATCAGTCGCTATCAGAACCATGATAAGATTGACAGTCACATCGAGGAGTGGACCGGCCAGCACAACAAATACCAGGCCGTGCGTCTACTTCAGGAAGAGGGGGTTCCCGCCGGGCCGGTACTGAATGAAAGGGACGCCTATAATGATCCTCATTTGAAGGAGCGCAACTTCTTCCTGGAAATCACCCAGAAGTGGTGCGGGACTCACCTCTACGCTGGCTTCCCCTGGAGATACCTGCGTGCACCGCAAAAGGCATACCTGGCACCATGCGGTCTGGGCGAGCACAATGAGTATGTCTTCAAACAAATCCTCAAAATGAGCGACGAGGAGTACGCCGAACTGGAGAGGGAACAGTATATCGGCGATACGTACCTTCCGTCCGTCAGGTAGGCTGGCCAAACGAGTCCGTTGACTCCGTGTAGCTGTAAGTGATTGGCCAAGCAGTGGAGAAGCAGCGGTCAAAAAAAGAAACAGCGAATTAGCTTGACACCGGACTGTCCTCCACCACCGTAACCCTGCCAGAAGACTAGGTCACAGGTGTACCCTATAAAGCCACCGTTGCCTGTGAACGATGCCCGACCTATATCAAGGCTCCAGGATTAGCGGCAGCCACTTGCCTGTCCACGTGAAGGACTTTTCGGCAGCATTGATTGTCCCCATAACGCGGTGTAGTCCATCAGGGTCCGTTTTGTCTCGCTGTAACCGTTTACCGGGTAGTTTTCCCATATCGGGCCATCCGTTTTGTATTTGATGGTGGCCTCATAGTAGGCCTGGCCATTGAAGTTTCCAGCACCCACTTCCCTTACCGCCCGATCCAGGATGTCGAACGGGACAGCTACAAACGAAGAACCGGCACCCTCATAGGCCTGGTTGTCAACGTAGTTCGAGATGTCGCCCCCACCAGTACGGTACCTGAGCAGCATGTCATACATCCGCTGGACAAGGGGACTCCTGTCCCGGTCTGCCCAGCTCAGGCAACTCATCCCGTATATGGCTCCATCAAGGGGTCCCCAGCCGTTCATCGCTGCGAAGAAAGGTAGAGCAGAGCTCATGCTACCATCTGGATCGAAAACCTTCGCCTTACTATATCCGGCGGCCAGGTAATCCCTCCACAAATATGCCCCCTGAGGCAATTGCGACTGGATAAAATCGCAGTCTTTGAGCTTCCTCACTGCGCTCTGAAAGTCCATGGCCCCATAGGGCAACAGAATGCCATCAACAAACTCAAACTTATCCGGGTGAGCCTGGGCATACGCTTTCATGGCGGCTACTTTGTCTATGTCAGTGACAGTAGGCCAACTGGCTACGCCAAGCTTGGGAATCCCCTTGTTATAGTCCCAATGATTCTCACTAATCCATTTCAGGAGAGTAAAAGTCGGGTACCTGGAGAAACTACTGGTGAGGAATACCCATCCTGGAGGCTCTACAACATCCGCAGACCCAGAACTGCTGATAATCACGATCTTGTTTCTCTGTGCAAAAGACTTCAGAATCTCGGCGTCCTGGGCCATGACAACAACGATTACCTCCGCGCCCTTGCTTCTGAGCCAATCAAAACCAGGTATTACTCTGGCCGCGTCGAGCCGGGTATCATACACAACAGCCCTTATTTTTACGCCAGGGATAAGGTCTTCATCATTGTAGTATCTTGCAGTATCAACGAATACCTCGGCGATAGGCTTAATGGCTGACGCTCCCGCTCCGGTCAGGTCTGCCAGGCAGCCTATGGTGATCGTCACCTTTCCTCCGTCTTCCTTGTCACAACCAAAGCCAAACGTGGCCATGAGCACAAAGACCGACAGGACTATCATCACCTTTTTCAAAATACTCCTCACCTTGCTCCTTTCGTGCCTTCTCTCTTCATTCTACGAGCCTCGCCCGACGCTATACCATCTCATCCGACTATCACCTCGTTTTGGATGTCATTATTCTGGCCTCGACAGATCTCTTGAACCTATCCCTGCCGCTAATCGAGGTAATGATAGCCACCTTCACGGCTCCATAGGTAGGTCGAACGCAACCCAAGGTGCTAATAGCTCAGGCCTCATGAGGATGCAATCGGTCTATGACTGGTACAGTGCATCAAGTCAATTCTCCCAGTCCTTGAAGGGCTGGAAGGATGACAGCCACCTGGTTTCCTGTGGAGAGATTTATTTCTTGAGACAGATGATCTTACTGGCCCCGATATAGAGCTTGTTGGCCGCTAGAGCAGGTGAAGAGCTAGGCTCTCCTCCCAATTCATACTTGAAGACCAGTCTGCCATCTTTGTCTTCCTTCAACGCGTACAAGTAGCCATCCTGAGACGCCACATATACGTGGTGGCCCGCCACCGCCGGGGAGGAGATCACTGGCCCGCCTGTCTGGTACCTCCAGTCGAGCTGACCGCCCTTCTTGCCGTCCTTGATACTGTAAACATAACCATCGTCTGAGCCTACGAAAACACGGCGGTAAGCCAGGGCTGGGGAGGAGCGCACCAGCCCCCCGGTCTTGTAGTTCCACAAGAAATTGCCGTCGTCCTCATCTAGGGCATAGACATACCCGTCATCGGAGCCAAAGTAGACTTCATCCTTACCCAACGTCGGGGAAGATCTCACCGGCCCGTTCGTCTTGTACTTCCAGATCTCCTTCTTGCCCTTCTGATCAAGAGCATAGACATACCCGTCATCGGAGCCAAAGTATATCTTATTAGATTTCACCGCTGGCGATGAACGCACCGAATCACCAGTCTGGAAACTCCACAGAATCTCACCGTTGTCCTCATCCAAGAAGTATAGTTTGCCGTCATCGCAACCTACGAAGACTTTCCCGTAGGCCACAGCCGGTGAGGAGCGCACTGGCTCGCCAAGAGTGGCCTTCCATTTTAGCGTTCCGTCTTTCTCGTCTAACGCATAGACACACCCATCATCCGAGCCCACGAAAACCTTATGTCCTGCCACAGCAGGAGAACTGTGAATTGCGCCGATGGCACCGCTCTTGGGATATTTCCAAACAGAGCCGCCCTTATCCTTTTCAAAGCAGTAGATAACACCATCGCTGGAGCCTACATACACCTGATCATACCTGACCGCCACGCAAGAAGCGATTGTGCCGTCTATCCCATCATACGTCCATTTCACCTGATCCACATCCGCCTTCTTGACTGCCCCCGAGGTGGAATATCCAGTATTTGTCAGGGTGTTGCGAAATTGGGGCCACCTGTCTTCGGGCCATTCTTGTAGTTCACAGGCTAAGAAAGGTAGTGCCATGGCCAGAAGAGCTCCCAACGCTATGACGATAATAAGGATACCTACTGACTTCTTCATATGACTCCCTTTCCTAAATTATGTAGGGCGGAAGACTGAGCTCAAAACGGCAGCAACTTCTTTCGAAGCACACACCGCAAAGAGCCAGAACCTATCTTCCCCCTTTTGGCACGATATTATACACGATAAACGTGATGACAACAACTGCCCCTTCCACCCGGTAGTGTCAAGAGAAGTGTGTAAATTGAGGGATAGGCTTCTCCTTCCAGGTTGAGTTAAGGTGATTGGTAATGCCATAGATGATCCGATCAACA